>NZ_ASZT02000035.1:0-42722 GCF_001006065.1 Sphingobacterium sp. IITKGP-BTPF85 | reverse complement strand
AAATCGGAAACTTGCACGATCGTTTCCTCCTGTAATCCCTAAATCAGCAGAGTAGGTCGGGGTATTTTTATAATATTTGTCATTCCAGTTTGAGGGACCAAAATAAGCTGTATTAGTTGAATCTCTTAAATAGCTGGCATAATTATCATACCGCTCTTGGTTGCCATATTTTTCGTAAAATGGTTTTCTAAAATTATTCTCATAAACACCATTTACAGTATACACTTTGGGTGCAGTAACATATCCAAAATAAGAATTTAAGCTAATTTCTCTTAAGCCTGACTTTGCTTTTTTAGTCGTGACATAAATAGCCCCATTTACTGCATTTGGACCCAATTTAGCAAGTTCAAAAGGATCCTTAATAACTGCAATGGATTCAATATTACTAATATCAATTTGCGAAAATAAATTAGTAGCAGGACCGATGCGGTTGTAATCGTATTTTTGTACGTCAAATGCAAAGGGGTTTTCTTGTACCATGGGCACCCCATTGAGATATATGGCAGGTTGCAAAGCATAGACATCCCTTTTAGAAAACAGGACACCAGAAGCACCTTGTACAATCATACTCTGCTCCGTGCCTGGCTCACCATTTGGTTCTTGAACATAGACACCAAGAAGATTTCCTTTGACGATCTGTTGTAATGAAAGGTTAGGAACAGGAATGACCGATCGGATGTTAATGGTATCCCGAATCGTCTTAAATTTCTGCATGGCCTTCATCATCTGGCCAATCGTATCTGTTTCAAAATTATTGCTGGAAAACTCACCTTTACTTGTATCTCTTAAAACACTGGACTTATTGGTCGGTAATTTCAAGTATTTTTGGTTAGCATGTAAAGATTGTGATCCAACAACAGCTAAAAACAAAGCAAAAGAAACGCTTGTGTAATTTTTAACCATTATTTAATTTAATTTAAGTTTTGATAAAATTATTCAACATAAATCGTTCTCAAGATGAATTCCTCAAGATAAAATGCATAGAAAAGCCAGGAAGAAAAACGGATGTTTTTTACCTAAAAATATATAACTAAAAATAAAATCACCTATAAGTGCTAAACAAAACACTATTAATTAAATTATACGGGCAATTGATTATTTACAGTCATAAAGTCAATTACGATAGAGACTTCTTAACTTTTGCTAAATTTTTACGAATTAATAAATCTAGGTACTCTTTTCATTTGATTTCATTTGGTTTTTTTAAAATTTAAAATTGGTATTATTATGATTTTTATAAATCGGTTAATGATAAATATGCGTCCGTTTTGGCAGCTAATAATTGTTAGTATGTAACAATAATATAATAATAATATTGTTATTCCATATTCCTTATGAACGAAACCGTTTGCGTAAAATGAGCAATCGATTGCATTTTTCACCACCCTCTTTATGTGTAACATAATTAAAAATATAATAAATATCCTTTCATTTTATAATCAGTGTTTTAGCTAAAAAAGCAAAATCTACCATGTATTCATTACTAAAACGTTTTTAGCACTAGATTTAGTTAATTACAATTTTGAAGCTACGATTTAATGGTCAAACATATTAATGCTGTATGGATGGTTTTGTAAACTATTTTAAAAATATCAAGAGAGAATCTAGGAATGAAATGATATTTTTCACTTTTCCAAGAAAATATACCGCTAAGTTTACTACCAGAATTCTTATTATCTTTTATATGGTTCATTAGAACAAAAAAAATCAACAAAATATCATCACTCAGTTATTAGGGTATAAATAAAATATTTGCAGCATCTATCTGTGGATTTTTCAATTCTTAAAGTTTATAAGTTATTTATTTTGATATCGTTCACATTCGTAAATGAGAAATAATAATACAGCTCACATAATTTATTCAGTTGATTCCCAACACTATGCAAATCACCAATTTAACATTAATTTAACACTATTTGTAATCATTCTAAATTCATCTGTTTGACAGATTTTTGACATATAGCAAAAGCTTTTAAACTACATTTGCAGAGTTAAAATTAATCGAGGGTATTGCTTTGAAGAATCTTAAGGTATTAGCATTCACACATAAACACGTAGAACTTAAAGATTTAGGTAATCTAGTTATTTGTAATGAGGAGTTAGAAAGTAGACTAATGAATCTAAAACATAACATGGATATTCCTGAAGTATTCTATATTGGAACTTGTAACCGTGTTGAATTTGTGTTTTATGGTGCTCATGACTTAACGAATGAATTCATTGCGCAATTTATGGAGAAACTCAATTTCTGTGTCCCTCAGGAAAGATTGCAATGTTATTTAGGTCAGGTGAACAAATATGAGGGTATGGATGCGTTAAATCATCTTCTTCGTATGTCATGTTCTCTTGAAAGTTTAGTTGTTGGTGAGAAGGAGATCTTAGCACAGGTCCGTCGGGCATACGAAAGATGTCGAGAGGCTGGATTTACCGGTGACTTCCTACGCATGCTAATGGACCGTCTGGTAAAAACAGCAAAAGAGGTCTACACCCACACTAAAATATCCAGAAACCCAATTTCTGTTGTTTCTTTAGCATACCGCAAATTAAAAGAAATTAAATCTGTTGAGAATCCAAGAATTCTGATTATCGGATCTGGGGAAACCAATCAAAATTTAGCAAAGTATTTTCAGAAAAAACAATCCAGCAATTTTGTAATTTTTAACCGTACGGTTGAAAATGCGCAGAAATTAGCTACTGAACTCAATGCTGAAGCCTATCCTTTATCGGAATTGATCAACTATAAAGGTGGATTTGATATTCTCATTACCTGTACAGGTGCTACAACGGCCATCATTGATAATTCCCTATATCAATCTTTATTAAATGGAGAAATGGATAAGAAAATCATTATTGATCTTGCCATTCCAAATGATATTGATGCTGAAGTTTTAGCCAATAATGCGGTGCACTATATTGAGGTTAGTTCCCTACAAGCGATTGCCAACAAAAATATTGAAGAACGTTATAGTGAACTGTCTAATGCTGAAAAGATTATTTCAGACAATATTCAAGAATTTTTACCTATCATTAAACAACGACGTGTTGAAGTTGCAATGCGTCAGGTTCCACAAAAAATTAAAGAAATCAAATCTTTTGCATTAAATGAAGTTTTTGCGTCGGAGGTTCAGGCCTTAGATCCGGAAGCGCGTGATGTATTGGAAAAGATTATTAATTACATGGAAAAAAAATACATCAAAGTTCCTATGGTAATGGCTAAAGAGATTTTAGTCAAAGTAAACGAAAATGGTGTTAATTAATTAAGAGCGACTTAAAACTCTTTTTCACACTGCATTTGGATTTATTCTGACAGTAACGTGTCAACAAATCAATACTATTTATTTATTTTTGCCTATCTTAATTATTAAAATAAGGTAAAGTATATAGATTGTGAATAGAAAACTTATCATTGGTACTCGTGGAAGTGCACTTGCGTTATGGCAAGCAAACTTCATCAAAGATCGGCTGGCTGAAATTGGCATTGAATCTGAATTAAAAATCATCAAAACTCAAGGTGATATCATTCAACATCTCCGTTTAGATAAACTCGAAGGAAAAGGTTTTTTTACCAAAGAATTGGAAGAAGAATTACTTTTGGGAACCATTGATCTAGCTGTTCACTCTCATAAAGATTTACCTACTGTGAATCCTCCTGGATTAATCATTGCCGCAGTATCTGAACGTGAAAACCCTGCAGAACTATTAATTATTCATAAAGATTGTGTAGATATTAAGAAACGTCTTTCTTTAAAACATAATGCCACTGTGGGTACATCATCTAACAGACGTAAAGCACAACTTCTTCTATAAGACCTGATCTTGAATTTACAGATTTACGGGGTAATTTACAGACCCGTATGCAGAAACTTCGTGATGAGCAGTATGATGCCATCATGTTAGCAAAGGCTGGTATTTCGAGAATCGATATGGACATCTCGGATTTCCATATTGAGGAAATTCCTCCTGTTGAACTAGTTCCTGCTCCTGCTCAAGGTGTACTGGCTATTCAGATCCGCGAAATTGACACAGAATTATTTCAAGCTCTTCAGCCAATTAATAATGAGGAGGTACAGAAGACCATCGCCGTTGAACGTAAAGTATTGAATCTATTTGACGCTGGCTGTCATGCTCCTCTTGGTGCTTATTGCCGTAAAGTGGGTGATACGTACGAAGCATGGACTTCTATCGCAGATACCAGTGATGATTTTCCTGACCGTTTTTATGTGAAAGGAACTGATCCGGCACTATTACCTGAAATAATTTTCTCTAAGTATGCGAAAGATCGGGTATTACCAAAATCTGTCTTTATAAGCCGGGATCTGGATGAACATTCTTATTTATCCCGCTTCTTTGCAAAGCATAATATTCAAGCTGATGCACGCTCTTTAATCAAAATATTTCCAATAATAAATAAATTGGATCCGTTTATTTTAAAGCATGTGGACTGGATTTTCTTCGGCAGTAAAAATGGAATTGAACATTTCTTTAGCTTGGAGCCACGACTAAGTAAAAAGACTAAAATTGCAGTAGTTGGACGTGGATCTGAGGAGACTTTGCGCAATTTGACCGTGTTGCTGATTTTTCTGGCGAGCAGTCCGGAATTAACATGGAAGAAATCGGGGCTAACTTTGCAGCACTGGCAAATGGTGGTACGGTTTTAATTCCTCGAGCAAAAGGTTCTTTGGAAACAATTCAAAAAGCGCTTAGTCCAGAAACCAAGGTGATCAATATGCCTGTATATGAAACTGTGCTTGAGGATAATGTCAATGCAACAAGTGCTGAGGTCTTAATATTTACAAGCCCGAGCAATGCTGAGGCTTATTTTGTGAATAACTTAATTGAACCTGAGCAACAGGTGATCTGTATTGGACGCTCTACGGCTGCTATTTTTGATGAAATGGGTCTTTCCTATACGCTGCCTTATTCACCAGATGAAATTGGCTTAGCTGAGGCCATTTTTGGATTAGACTATAAATCATAATACGATTGGAAGGATTTAACATTCTTCCAATCTTTTTTAATACATATAACATGTTACAACGTCCGAGAAGAAATCGTAAATCTGCTGTGATTCGCGATATGATTCAAGAAAACCACTTAAGTACCGCTAATTTGATCTTTCCACTCTTTATTGTAGAAGGTCAAAATCAAAAAACTGAAATTTCATCTATGCCAGGTATCTTTCGTTATTCGATTGACAACTTATTGCGTGAAATTGAAAGCTGTTTAAAACTTGGATTAAATTCATTTGATTTATTTCCTGCTGTCGAAGAATCTTTGAAAGATAAATTCGCAACTGAAAGCTACAGAAAAGGTACGCTATATCTTCAAGCAATCGAAGAGGTCAAGAAAAATTTCCCTGAAGCTTGTGTCATTACTGATGTTGCTATGGACCCTTATAGTTCGGATGGACATGATGGTATTGTAGAGAATGGAGAAATCCTAAATGATGAGACTTTAGTTGTTCTGGGTAAAATGGCTTTAGCACATGCGCATGCTGGTGCGGATATTATCGCTCCTTCGGATATGATGGATGGCCGTATTGGTTTTATCCGTAATATTCTAGATGAAAATGGTTTCACCAATGTGTCATTGATGTCCTACACGGCAAAATATGCTTCTTCATTCTATGGTCCTTTTCGTGATGCTTTAGGTTCTGCTCCTAAAAAAGGTGACAAAAAGAGTTATCAAATGAGTTATGCTAACAGCAGAGAGGCATTAATCGAAGCGCAATTAGATCTGGAAGAAGGTGCTGATTTTTTAATGGTAAAACCGGGTCTTCCTTATTTGGACATCATTAAATCATTACATGATAATTTTGATTTGCCTATTGCTGCGTACAATGTCTCCGGCGAATATGCTATGATCAAAGCTGCTATTGGTAATGGTTGGTTACAAGAAACCGCTATATTGGAGACTCTAATGAGTTTCGTCGTGCAGGTGCTACTGCAATCTTAACGTACCATGCTAAAGAAGCTATAGAAAAAGGTTGGATTAAATAAACAACTTATTAAATAACAGATGAAGCCCAAGGATAATCCTTGGCTTCATCTGTTATAGCTAAGTCCTCATCGTGATAACATCTAGATGGTGTTTTGTATAATGCTATTCCTTACACTGAAATGAGAGATTTTAGTAAATAATTGGATACTTTTGTCCTGTAAATTATAATCAATATGACACAACAAAATAGCGCTCACACGAAAACTGCTGATATTTCTAGGGAGAAGTCGGCACAACTTTTTGAAAAAGCGAAACAATATTTTCCTGGTGGCGTAAATTCACCAGTACGTGCCTTTAAATCTGTTTATGGCACCCCTTTATTTATTGAAAGAGGAGATAAAGCTCATATCTGGGATGCGGATGAAAATGAGTTTATCGATTTTTGTTGTTCTTGGGGTCCACTTATTTTAGGTCATAACAACGATCAGATTCGTGAGGCAGTAATGGCACAATTAAGCAAAGGTTTAAGTTTTGGAGCACCTACTGCTCTCGAAAATGAGCTGGCTGAATTGATTATTTCTAACAATCGATTTATTGAAAAAATCCGTTTTGTAAGCTCAGGTACTGAAGCTGTCATGTCGGCTATCCGCTTGGCTAGAGGGTACACGAAACGTGATAAGATTGTTAAGTTTGAGGGTTGCTATCATGGACATTCGGATTCTCTTTTGGTAAAGGCAGGATCTGGATTGGTTACTTTTGGTGAAACTTCTTCTGCTGGCGTTCCTAAAGCATTTGCTGATGAAACCATTGTCATTGCATTAAATGATAAAGAGGCGTTGGCCGCAGTTTTTGATCAATTTAAAGATCAGATTGCTGCTGTTATTATTGAAGGGGTTCCTGCCAATAATGGTCTTTTACTCCAGACCAAAGAATACATTCATTATTTAAGAGAGATAACAACACAAAATGGAGCCTTACTTATCTTTGATGAGGTGATCACTGGTTTCCGATTAGGTTTTGAAGGTGCTGCCGCTTATTATGATGTGCAACCTGATATCATTACCTATGGAAAAATTATCGGAGGTGGTATGCCGGTTGGAGCTTACGGGGCATCTAAAGAATTGATGAGCTGTATTTCTCCTGATGGTTCTGTTTACCAAGCGGGAACATTATCAGGTAATCCAGTTGCAATGGCTGCCGGAATCGCCACATGTAAAGTCTTAACACAGCCCGATTTCTATAAAAACCTGAATGCAAAAACGGAGTCATTCGTTTCTGAAATACGAAACTATATTGAAGAAAAGAATTATGAAGTAAAAATCTTTACGATTGCTTCGATCTTCTGGTTTGCTTTTACAGATCAAGAGGCGATTTTGAAAGCGAGCGAAATTGATCCAAATTCGATGGAATTATATAAATTGATGCATCGTGAATTGCTGAATCGTGGTATATACTTTGGCCCTTCTGGTTATGAGGTCGGCTTTATCTCGCATGCGCATACAGATGAAGATTTAATTACGGCTAAAAGACATATTTTCGCGGCATTGGATTTAGTTTTCGGGTAATCGTGAACTTTTTCATAAATAATCTGTTTATATTTATTGAATGATCAATCAATAATAATTATGAAAAAAATATCTTAAGTCTGTTGCTGCTGTTTTGGCTATCACAGGAACATTAGCTTCTTGTCAAAATACCGCAACTAAAACAACAACGGGACAGGATTCTACTGTTTCTACTGATACAGTTGCTGGTACTGAAATAACCGTAACACCAGTCTCGGACTCGAAAGCATTTCCTGGTGCTGACTTGAAAATTGCCTCTATTACATCTGAAAAGGTTGGAACGGATTCGGCAAAAGTAACTGTAAAGTATGCTGTTAGTAATTTTAAACTTACTGAACAAACTGCTCATGAGCATCATATGGCAAATTCTCATGATGGTCAACACATTCACTTTATATTAGACAATAAACCTTATGCAGCTCTATATAAACCAGAAAACACGGTTACTTTAGCGCTGAATTCGGAGCATTATCTGATGTCATTCTTATCTCGCTCCTACCATGAATCAATTAAGACAACTGAGGCTTCTAAATTGGTTAAATTTAAGATTGACAAGGATGGAAAAGTAGTTCAAGATGCAGCAGTTACAGCTCCATCATTATTCTATAGCCGTCCAAAAGGTGAATATAAGGGTGAAGATACGAAAGTATTATTGTTAGACTTTTTCTTGGTCAACACAACTTTAGCCGCTGACGGCAATAAAGTATTAGCGGATGTGAATGGGAAACAATTCACATTGGATAAATGGGGCCCATATGAAATAAAGGGCTTACCTTTAGGGGATGTGAAGGTAAAATTGACACTAGTGGATAAGGATGGTAATGCCATCACTGGTGACAATGTTTCTGTAGAAAGAGATATCAAATTATTAGCACAATAAAAGCTAATAGCATTATAAAAAAGGCTTCAAGAATAATCTTGAAGCCTTTTTTATGAACAATATATTATGTTTAAAACCCTACACTCTTCAAATTTAACCCTGCTCTTTCATCTAGACCAAACATTAAATTCATATTTTGTACGGCTTGTCCTGATGCGCCTTTCAACAAATTATCTGTTGCATTCAAGATTAATAATTTGTTACCGTGTTTTTCTATATGAATAATACTTTTATTTGTATTAACAACTTGTTTTAAATCAATATTTTTACGACTCACATGGGTAAAGGGATGTCCTTCATAATAAGCTTCGTAAAGTTCATAAGCCTGTTCTTCAGATAAATCTGAATCGACGTATATAACTGAAAATATCCCTCTTGCAAAATCACCTCGTTGCGGAACAAAATTGATTCTCTCGGCAGCTCTTTCTAGTAAGGATTGATCTGACTGAGGAAGGAATCCATCCTGCAATTGTGCTAAAGATTCCGATATTTCCTGCAAATGCTGGTGTTCAAAAGATTTATAAGCGGATAGGTTATTATTGCGCCACGAGAAGTGTGTAGTCGCGCCTGGTTTCTGTCCTGCTCCTGTAGATCCTGTTGTTGCATTCACGTGAATCTGACTCGGTAATAAACCCTTATCTGCCAATGGCAAAAGAGCCAATTGGATATTTGTTGCAAAGCAACCCGGGTTTGCAATATAGTGAGCTGTTTTAATTTTATCTCTATTCAGTTCAGGTAAACCATATACAAAATTCTTACCGTTGTACGCCGTATTCGCTTTCAAACGGTAATCTTGTGATAGATCAATTATCTTCACAGAAGGATCAATTGGATTTTCATCCAAAAACTTACGAGCATCTCCGTGACCTACACATAAGAATAATACATCTATATCTGAATGAAAATCTGAAGAGAATGTTAATTCCGTATCACCAAATAGATCATTGTGTACTTCATAGATTTTATTGCCTGCATTGGAGGCACTATTGGCAAATACAATTTCAACTTCCGGATGATAAATCAACACGCGTAATAATTCTCCTCCAGTGTACCCTGCTGACCCTACTATTCCTACTTTTATCATTTTTTAGTATTTAGATTTTAATTGTCCTACGATGCGATGGATGGGCTACTAATTTAAGATATCCAAGGACACATCTATCGGTCCAATGTATGTAAAAAATGGATCCCTATCTCAAATGGTGAGCATGGGATCCATTGTATTTTAACAAAGAAATAAGTGCCGAATTCGAATTAAACGAATTACAATAATGCTTACTTTCCGTTAACTTTATGCCAAATAATGGTTTGATTACCAAATATTTTAGAGAATCCTTTTACATCGTCACCTGTATATCCAGCGTTCATTTCACCGTATGTTCCAAATTTATTAGACATTAAATCATATTCCGATTCGATACCAATAACGACAAAGCGGTAAGGGTGTAACTCGATAATCACTTTTCCTGTTACAGTTTCCTGAGTAGATTGTAAAAATGCCTCGATATCACGCATTACAGGGTCGTGCATTTGTCCTTCGTGCATATAATTGCCATAAAACCCTGCAATCTGATCCTTCCAAGATAATTGCCATTTAGTCAACGTATGTTTTTCTAAAGCATGGTGTGCTTTTATCAAAATAACGGATGCAGCTGCCTCAAATCCTACACGGCCTTTAATACCAATAATGGTATCTCCTACGTGGATATCACGACCGATACCATAAGGTTGTGCCAATGCTTGTAATTCTTGAATTACACGTACCGCATCTAATGCTTTTCCATTCAATGCTGTTGGTTCACCTTTTACAAAATCAATCGTAATCTGCTGAGGTTCTGTAGAAGTTACTGGTGTTGGCCAAGCGGAATCTGGTAAATACTGATTGGATGTTAATGTCTCTGCTCCTCCTACTGAAGTACCCCAAAGACCTTTATTAATCGAGTATTTAGCTTTCTCAGCTGAATATTCAACACCATGTTTATTTAAATATTCTATTTCATCTTCGCGTGATAATTGCAAATCACGGATTGGCGTAATAATTTCCACTCCTGGAATTAAGGTATGAAAAATCATATCAAAACGTACCTGATCATTGCCTGCACCTGTAGATCCATGCGCTACACATTCTGCTCCAATTTTCTTAGCATAATTGGCAATAGCGGTCGCTTGACAAACTCGCTCAGCGGATACTGATAATGGATAAGTTGCATTTTTCAATACATTACCAAAAATCAAATATTTAATAGTTTCGCGGTAATAGTCTTCTGTTTCATCAATAGCTGTATGCGACTTTACGCCTAAAGCATAAGCTCGCTCTTCAATCTGTTTTAATTCCTCATCGGAAAAACCTCCTGTGTTAACTACTACTGAGTGAACTTCTAAACCTAAATCTTGTGTTAGATAAATACAACAAAATGATGTATCTAACCCACCACTGAATGCTAAAACTACTTTTTCATCTTTTTGGATTAATTCATTGATAAACCTCGGAATGAGACTTAAACAAAAATATAAAAAACTTAAAACTCCTTAACTACTTTTTTACTCTTATGGAAATTAGCTGCAACAAACTTCTTTGCTGATTTCCATAATTTTGCTTCTATACGTTTCAACAACGATTGTTTCTGCGTAATACGCTCTAATCTTTCTTTTGCTTCTGCTTTTCGCTGAATTTTTTCTTTCAATTCGCGTTCCTTATCAACAGGGTCCCAAAGCATAGCTGTACACATACAGTTTTTACGATCCTTACTTAATAGGATATCGTAATTCACACAACTTTGGCATCCTTTCCAAAATTCTTCATCTTGTGTGAGCTCGGAATAGGTCACAGGTTCATAACCTAGTTCTGAATTAATTTTCATAACCGCCAAACCTGTCGTTAAACCAAAAATCTTTGCATGTGGATACTTTTCGCGAGATAAATCGAAGACTCTTTTTTTAATTGCTTTGGCTAAACCTACTTTACGAAATTCAGGATTGACAATTAAACCAGAATTGGCAACATAATCACCATGTCCCCAGGTTTCAATATAGACAAACCCAGCCCATCTTCCATCCTTGTGTAAAGCAATAACGGCTTTACCCTCAATCATTTTATTAGCAACATATTCTGGCTTGCGACGTGCAATACCAGTACCTCGAGCTTTTGCAGACTCGAACATTTCATTGCAAATCTGCTCAGCATATGCAACATGCTCAGGTTTTGCGGGAATAATTAAAAATTCTGAAATAGTCATTGACTTACGACCCAAATAATAAAACTAACAACCGAAATTGCGTTTTGTTATGAAAAAACAATTAATAAAATCGTGGAGCGACATCATCGGACCTGATGATATTACTGAAAAGAAAGATCACTACCTCATATCAAGCCCGAGGTAGTATGGGTCGTCGAAAGCGAAGAACTGGAATCTGCCTAAAAATAAAAGAACAATACCTCTTACCAACAAACTTTTTAAAAGCATGTAGCAAAGAGAATTTTAATGTATTGTTATTCTTCATTTCTAGTTATCGTCTTCTTAAAGGACGTTGCAAATGTATAAAATAATTTTTTTCTTTTCTGCAATAATAGTACGCATTTTTTATAAAATGACAAAAAACCACAAAAACTTAAAACCACTCAACTTACAACTTATAAATCAATCACTTAAATCATTTTATTGCAATGAATAACTGATGAATAAAAAAACCAATCTGGTAACAAATGTCTAGAATCATTAATAACTTGCTATCAATACTAAAAAAAATAAAGAAATAGAAACTTTTAGTATTCTCATTAAAATTAGATAATTTTGTGCTTCATCGGTGATCTTATAAAGTTCGCCATTAGTACACAACAGCATATGGACACTCCTAGTATCATTTTTTATTGCATTTTCGGGATCCCTTACTTTATTTTTATGTATTGGTTAGTTAAACAAGATAAACAAAAATATGCTTGGGGAATTGCACTTATCACAGTAATTGCTGTTCTCGCAATATATGTTTCGCAAAAGGCGAGCAAGGTTGCGATGGATAATTATCAACAACATCAAATTGATTCTAGACAAATCGAACATGATGAAAAAGTCGATAGTTTAAATCATAAATAATAAAAGCGCCTTTCAGGCGCTTTTATTATTTATGATTTACTTCTCTATATGCTCTAAAGCAAATAGAAATGCATAGTTTAAAGCAATATCTTTGAGATAGTCAAATCGTCCGGATGCCCCACCATGACCGTACTCCATATCCGTTTTAAGCAGTAACACATGATTATCAGTTTCATCTTTCTTAATTTCGCGACCCACTTTGCCGGCTCAAAATATTGAACCTGACTATCGTGCAATCCTGTTGTGACTAATATATTTGGATATTCCTTTCCTTCTATATTTTCATATGGGGAATAGCTCTTCATATAATAGTAAGCTTCCTTTTCATTAGGATTTCCCCATTCGTCATATTCATTGGTTGTTAATGGAATGCCTTCGTCCAACATCGTATTCACGACATCCACAAAAGGAACTTGTGCAATAATACCATTCCATAGATTTGGTTCCATATTGGCTATCGCTCCCATTAAAAGTCCACCTGCACTTCCTCCTTGTGCATAAAGATGTCCCAAGCTTGTAAATTTCTGATCAATTAAATAATGACCACAAGAAATAAAATCTGTAAATGTATTGATCTTATTCATCATTTTACCTTCTTCATACCATTGTCTCCCCATCTCCTCACCTCCTCGGATATGTGCTATTGCATATACAAAACCGCGATCTAACAAACTCAATCGAGCACTATTAAATGTAGGATCTATCGCGTATCCATACGAACCATATGCATATAATAGCAAAGGTGCCGAACCATCTTTCTTAATACCATTTTTATAGACAAGAGAAATGGGAATAGCAGTACCATCACTTGCTTTTGCAAAAATGCGTTCCGTACTATATGCATGCGTATCATAGCCCCCAACAACCTCTTGTTGCTTCAATAAGATTTTTTCCCTAGTCACCATATCGTACTCATAAGTCGATAAAGGTGTTACAAGCGAGGTATAGCCGAAACGTAATTTTTGTGTATCGTATTCAACATTAGTACTGGGATAAACTGTATAAGCTACTTCTCCAAAATCAAGATAATACTGTTCTTCATTTTGTAAGTTGTGTATAGCTATTTGAGACAATCCTTTTTTCCTTTCGGTAACGACCAAATAGTCTTTGAATTCATCTACCTCACTTACTAATACATCTTCTCGATGTGGAATAAATGCTCTCCAATGTTCTCTACTAGTCATACCAAGCTGACACTGCATAACCTTGAAATTTTTTGCTTCGTCATTTGTTACAATGAGAAAGCGATCTTCCAAAGCTGTAACATGGTACAGCACATTTTTCATTCTTGGTTGAAACACCTGAAAATTTCCAGCTGGGTCATCAGATTTCAGATAAAAAACTTCTGATGAAAGCGTTCCTTCTGATTCAATAAATATGTATTCACCATTCTTTGATTTTCCGACACCTATGTAATTGGTATTATCAATTTCTTCATAAACGGTTACATCATCATCTACAAGGGTTCCTAATGTATGTCTATTAATTTTTTCACTTAATAATGTAACTGGATTTTTTGCCGTATAGTAAAGCGTTTTATTATCCTCAGCCCAAGTAGAGTTTCCTGATGTTTTTGGTATTTCGTCTTTATAGATTTCACCCGTCAGTAGATTTTTAATGAAAATGGTATATTCTCTTCGTGATACGGTGTCGACACCAAAAGACATTAAGTTGTTATCGGGGCTTACCGAAAACCCTTTAGCAGCGTAATACGCATAACCTACTGCCATGGCATCAATATCGAGCAGAATCTCTTCGCTCGCATTAAGCTCATCCTTTTTTCTACAAAACTTAAAATACTGCTGCCCATCTTCTGTACGGGTATAGTAATAATATCCATTTTTAAGATAAGGAACAGATTCATCTTTTTCTCTAATCCGTGCTTTCATTTCCTGAAACAATTGCTCCTGCAATTTTTCCGTTGGCTTTAGCACAGCATTCGTATAATCATTTTCTTTTTTTAAATAATCAATTACCAATTCAGCGTCAGGCCCCTCCTTAAAGAAATCATTCATCCAATAATAATCATCGATCACTTGATCGTTGTGAATGTCTCTCTTATGTGGTTTAATCACTGCTAAGGGAGCTTGAATACCTTTTGTATTTAATTGTTCTGAAGTATATTGCTCTGCTCGTGCTGTTCCTATTATAGCGCTTAAAATAATCATATTTCTAATTTTCGTAATGATCAAAAGACTGAATTAATCAAAGAATTCAGAATTATGTAAAGGTAAAAATACGGATGTATCAGTATTATTTAGTAAAAATTAACATTTTAAGCATCATACTAGCATTATATTTGCAGATCGTAACCACATCAAAATATCAAAAGATGAATTTAAAAAGATTACTGTATGTATTTGCTATTGGATTAACCCCCATTTTGGGCTACGCTCAGGAGAATAAAAGTGTGCCTGAAAACTGGTTTAATCTGGATTATGAAAAAGATGGTGTACTGGGCATAAGTACAGAAAGAACTTACGAGAGTTTACTAAAAGGTAAAAAATCTACACCCGTTATTGTAGCCGTTCTGGATGGCGGTGTTGATGTCAATCATGAGGATTTAAAAAACATAGTCTGGATTAATTTGAAAGACAGTATCTCGAATGGAGTTGATAACGACAAAAATGGATTCATTAATGATAAATATGGCTGGAATTTCATTGGTAACGCAACTGGTGAAAACGTGCATTTTGATAATTTGGAATTAACAAGACTGATCCGTAAACATGCTCCAAAATATGATGGAGTAACGGCTTCGACCGTTATGACCGACCAAGAAAAACGTGCTTACAATGCTTATTTAAAAATGGTAGATGCCTATAATGAGAAATTGGATGAAGCAAAATATGGTGCACTAAATTATGTTGCATTGAAAGAGAACATAGATAATCTTATCAAAAGCATTAATAAGGATAAGTCTGCGATAACAACAGCAGATCTAGATAGTCTCAATCCTCCGGGCAACCGTCAAAAGATTGCAATTAGAATTGCGAAAGAAGAAATTGAGAAAGCTGGCGGATTTAAAAAGTTTTATGATGATTTAACTGAAGGCGCAAATTACTTCGGAAATCAAGTCGCCTATCATCTTAATAAAGAATATGATTCACGTTCTATTGTTGGTGATAACTACGATGATGCACGTGAATATCATTATGGAAACTCGGATGTTACAGGTCCTGATGCACTTCACGGAACACACGTAGCCGGTATCATTGCAGCTGATCGCAAAAATAATATTGGCATTAAAGGGGTCGCTAACGATGTAAAAATACTTTCAGTTCGCCTAGTGCCAGATGGAGATGAGCGTGACAAAGATGTCGCAAATGGCATCCGCTATGCTGTTGATAATGGCGCTAAGGTTATTAATATGAGTTTCGGAAAAGGATACGCTTATAATAAAAATACGGTAGATGAGGCAGTAAAATATGCTATGTCAAAAGATGTTTTACTTGTTCATGCTGCAGGTAACGACAGTGAGGATAATGATATTTCACCTAATTATCCGAATAAATTTTATACAGATAGCTTAGGTGCTATAACAGGCGTTGCAGATGCATGGATTACTGTTGGTGCGACAGGGCCTCGGAAAGATGATGAGCTGCTGGCAAGTTTTTCAAACTATGGTAAAGCTTCCGTGGATGTATTTGCTCCAGGATTATATATCAATTCAACTGCTCCACACTCTGAATACAAAGAAGAACAGGGTACAAGTATGGCTGCACCTGTAGTTGCCGGTCTTGCTGGTATGTTACGTTCTTACTACCCGCAGTTATCAGCTCTTGAGACAAAAGATATTATCATGAACTCTGTTACAAAGTTAGATGATTCGGTTCGAATTAAACTGGAAGATGGTTCTTATAAGACAGTCAAATTAGCTGATATTTCTATTTCAGGCGGTATAGTTAATGCTTACATGGCTGTGCAAAAAGCAAATGAATATCTCATTAAAAAGAAAAAATAAAATATTGACATAATATTTGCATCTTGTTTTACGTTTTACTAATAAATTTAACAGTAACAACAAAGATTGCGTATGGTCGAAAACTTTACAACAGAAAATGAAGTTAAAAACATCGAAACAGAAGTAAAAATCTCTGATGAGGATGTGGAACAACAATTAAAACTTCAGCTACCAAAATCATGATGAATCCAAGTGATTCCTGTATTGATAGAATTTTGAATTACTCAAAATCTGTAGTCAACAAAAAGGCTTAGTCGGGAGATTAAGCCTTTTCTATATTTTAAAAACTTAACTATCTTTGATAGATATGTTGAAAAAAGATAGATATAAAGCTTTTGTAGAATATTTTTCTAAAAATAGCCCAGATGCACAAACAGAATTAAATTATAGTAATCCTTATGAATTATTGGTCGCTGTAATATTGTCTGCACAATGCACAGATAAACGAATCAATCTGGTGACCCCTAAACTTTTCCAACAATTTCCAACTGCCGAAACTTTGGCGAATAGTAGTGCTGAGGAAATATTCACGTATATCCGTTCAGTAAGCTATCCGAATAATAAAGCGAAACATTTGGTTGGAATGGCCAAAATGCTGGTTGATGTATTTGATTCTACAGTTCCTGAAAAAATTGAAGATTTGATAAAACTACCCGGTGTCGGCAGGAAAACGGCAAACGTCATCTCTTCAGTGGTTTACAATAAACCTGCAATGGCTGTTGATACACATGTATTTCGCGTTAGTAACCGGCTTGGTCTCACGAGTAAAGCTACAACTCCACTTGCTGTGGAAAAACAATTGGTCAAATATCTGCCTGTTGAAACCATCGCTATTGCTCATCATTG
The DNA here is from genome assembly GCF_001006065.1 of Sphingobacterium sp. IITKGP-BTPF85. NCBI lineage: Bacteria > Pseudomonadati > Bacteroidota > Sphingobacteriia > Sphingobacteriales > Sphingobacteriaceae > Sphingobacterium > Sphingobacterium sp. IITKGP-BTPF85. The sequence continues at coordinate 25,436 of NZ_ASZT02000035.1, read as the reverse complement.
GCTTATATTACATGGTCGCTACATTTGCTTAGCCCGAAAACCTCAATGTGACAAATGTGCCATTACTTACATGTGTAAATATTTTGAAAAAACGCACCAAGTGAAAGAAATCAAAGAAAAAGTTAGTTAAAAACAGTAGACTAATTTTTTTAGTAAAAATATTTTGCAAATTAAAAACTATTCCTTACTTTTGACTTAACAATACTAAGAATATGAGCAACCCAGATAAATTAAAAGCATTACAGCTTACATTAGATAAATTAGAGAAATCATATGGCAAAGGCGCCATTATGAAATTAGGAGATACTACTGTTGATCCCATTGAATCAATCTCTACAGGTTCTTTAGGTCTTGATATCGCATTAGGTATCGGAGGCGTTCCTAAAGGTCGTATCATTGAGATTTACGGTCCTGAGTCTTCTGGTAAAACAACCCTTGCAACGCATATCATTGCTGAAGCTCAAAAATCAGGCGGTATAGCTGCTTTTATTGATGCTGAACATGCTTTTGACAAATACTATGCGCAGAAATTAGGTGTTGATGTTGAAAACTTATTAATTGCACAACCCGATAATGGCGAACAGGCTTTAGAAATTGCTGATAATCTAATCCGCTCTGGAGCTATTGATATTATTGTCATTGACTCCGTCGCTGCTTTAGTACCTAAAGCAGAAATTGAAGGTGAGATGGGGGATTCCAAAATGGGACTTCAAGCACGTTTAATGTCTCAAGCTTTACGTAAATTAACAGGTACAATTTCCAAAACAAACTGCTGTTGTATTTTCATCAACCAGCTCCGTGAAAAAATCGGTGTTATGTTTGGTAACCCTGAAACAACGACAGGTGGTAATGCATTAAAATTCTATGCATCTGTACGTCTTGATATCCGTCGTACTTCTCAGATCAAAGATTCTGATGAAGTATCTGGTAACCGCATAAAAGTAAAAATTGTTAAGAATAAAGTAGCTCCTCCATTCCGAATCGCCGAATTTGATATCATGTTCGGAGAGGGTATTTCAAAAGTTGGTGAAATCATCGACTTAGGTGTTGAATACAATATCATTAAGAAAGCTGGTTCATGGTTTAGCTATGGAGAGACAAAATTGGGACAAGGTCGTGATGCTGTAAAATCATTATTACTTGACAACCCGGATTTGGCGGATGAACTAGAAGCAAAAATCAGAGCTGAAGTTGCTGGCGTAGATCCAAATCTCGTTTTAGAAGAAGGTTAATTTTTTCGTTACATATAGATTTTTAATATAGCCATTCCAAAAGAATGGCTATATTTATTTACTAAAACCTATGCTAATGAAAAAGTATATTCTTTCTTATTTTATTCTTTCAATTTTATGTTGCAGCTCGCTTCTACTTTCGGCACAACAATTAAAGATATTAACATACAATATCCATCATGCTAACCCTCCTAGTGAAAGTGCCGACGTTATCAATCTAGATACTATCGCATCCATTATCAAAAAAACAAATGCAGATCTAGTTGGTCTACAAGAAATTGATGTTAACTTAGATCGATCCCAAAATATTGATCAGGCAAAGAAATTAGCTCAACTCACAGGTATGCACTACTTCTTTTCTAAAGGAATTAATCTAGATACGGGTGAGTATGGGACTGTGATCCTTTCGAAATACCCGATTGTTAAAAGTGAACGTTTCGAACTTCCATCACCAATTGAAAGTGAAAAGAGAAGTTTAGGCATAATCCATATCAATATAAAAGGAAAAGTAGTCAAGTTTGCTAATACGCACCTTGATTTGAAAAATGAAAATAGACTTGCGCAAACGGCTTTTATCATTGACAAATTTAAGAATGATAAAAACCTCGTTATTCTAGTTGGTGATCTAAATGCAACACCTACAGAACAACCAATCCGTAATTTAGAGCAAATATTTACACGCAGTCAAATCAAAAATGGATTTACAATACCTGAAGTAAATCCTGATCGTGAAATTGATTTATCATGATAAATAAAGGAAGTCAGTTTAAATTTAAAAATCATCGCGTTTTATCTGAAACTTATGCAAGTGATCATCGACCTGTATATGTTGAAATTAATGCCCAGTAATAGCTCATGAGTATCAATAGAAGAAAATTTATAGAGGCCTTAACCTTAGCGGGCATAACATTACCAAGCATCGGTTTGGCTGAGGAAAAAAAAGAACTTAGCGACAACGAAAAATTTGATTTTATCGTACCAGCATATTTGCAAAATCAAATCAATAAGAGTATAAGTATCTTTTCCATTTTAAGCAGGCCTGCATTTGCATGGTTGGAGATCTTAGACGACAACAACCAGGTAATTGACAAGATATATCAAAGCGAAGATGGTATGTTAGAGGCTAATACTGACTTATTTAAATTTACTATACAGGAAGCGCCTAGAGTCTTTAAATATAGAATAGTAGCTAAAGAAGTTCTTAAATTTGAAGCTTATAAAATTGTTTACGGAGAGGAAATTAAAACCAACATTCTGCCAAATTAGCTGAAAAAGATCAGGACAAAATTAGATGTTTGATATATAATGATGTACACGAAGCGAAAGATACATATAAGGATTTAGTTCCAAGCCATAATATAGAAGCATATGATTTTTCTATTCTAAATGGCGATTCTTTTCATTATGTTACAAACCAAAAAGATATAACAGAAAAACTGCTTCAACCCTTTTCATTTTTTGAAACCAGCAGGCCTTTTATCATGAATCGCGGTAATCACGAAACAAGGGGTTCATTTTCTCGTCTTTTCAAAAAGTTATTTGGCTATCCTGAAAATAAATTTTATCAATCCTTCAAATTGGGCCCTATTTACTGGATTCTATTAGACAGTGGGGAGGATAAACCAGATACACATGAGGTGTATGGAGGAACTGTAGATTATGACAATTACCGTAAAGAACAGGCTATTTGGTTAGAGAAAGTTTTGCAATCGAAGGAAAGAAAGGCCTCTCAGCATACCGTTGTTGTCAGCCACATTCCTATTTTTCACTCTGATGACTGGCACGGAACATTACATAACCGCTCATGCTTTCATCCATTATTTCAGAAGTATAAAATTGATGCGATGATTACAGGACATACACACAAATATGGGTATTATCCGCCTGACAAAGATCATAATTATACGATCTTCATCGGTGGCGGTCCAAAGGTTGGAGAACGTACAATAATAGATGTGAACGGTGATAAGAAATCGTTAGATATAAAAATGATCAAAGATAATGGAGATGTATTAGGTCATCTTAAAAAGGCATAATTATTACTAATTATTGCACGTAAAAAAGGCGTTTACATAGTAAACGCCTTTTTATAAAATTAATAATCGCTCTGATTACTCACCTTCTTCTAAGAAAGGATATTTATAGTTTGTATCTGGATTAAAGGTTTCTTTAATCGTACGTGGAGATACCCAACGCAATAAGTTGATCATTGATCCGGCTTTATCATTTGTACCAGAACCACGTGCACCACCGAATGGCTGTTGCCCTACTACGGCACCTGTACACTTATCATTAACATAGAAATTACCTGCTGCATTACGCAATGCATATGTTGCCTGTGCGATTGCATAGCGATCTTTAGCGATAACTGATCCTGTTAAAGCATAAATAGAGGTTTTATCAACGATTTCTAATGTTTCTTCCCATTTCTCATCTTCATAAACAAAAATTGTCAAAACTGGCCCGAACAATTCTTCTGACATTGTTTCATAATCTGATTTTTTAGCCACAATAACAGTTGGAGAAATGAAGTAACCTTTAGATTTATCATATGTTCCACCGATCACAACTTCAGCATCAGCAGATTCTTTTGCACGATCAATATATTTTGAAATCTTATCAAATGATTTCTCATCAATAACTGCATTGATGAAATTTGTAAAATCTTCTGTTCCTCCAATTTTGAATGAATTCACATCTGTAGTCATAGCATCTTTCAATGCTGGCCACATCGATGCAGGAACATAAGCACGTGAAGCAGCTGAACATTTTTGTCCTTGATATTCAAATGCACCGCGACTAATGCTGTATTAGTTACTTGCAAATCTGCTGTTGGATGAACTAAAATAAAATCTTTACCTCCAGTTTCACCAACTATTCTTGGATATGTCTTGTAAAGATGGATATTCTCACCGATTGTTTTCCAAATATCTTGGAAAACTCCTGTAGAACCTGTGAAGTGGATACCAGCAAAATCAGGATGTTTGAAAATTACATCACCTGCGTCCGGTCCAGATACATATACTAAGTTAATAACACCTGCCGGCAAACCTGCTTCAATAAAAATCTCCATTAACACTTGCGCAGAATAAATCTGAGCATTAGATGGCTTCCATACGACAACATTTCCCATCATAGCAACACATGATGGTAAATTACCAGCAATAGCTGTAAAATTGAATGGTGTCAAAGCGAATACAAAACCTTCCAAAGGACGTTGCTCTACGCGATTCCATACACCTTTTCCTGATACTGGTGGTTGCTGTGCATAGATTTCAGTCATGTACTGTACGTTGAAACGTAAGAAATCTGTAAACTCACAAGCTGCATCAATTTCTGCCTGATAAGGGTTTTTTGACTGCGCTAACATGGTAGCAGCATTCAACTTATAACGATATTTGGTCGATGCTAGTTCTGCTGCTTTCAAAAAGATTGCTGCACGGTCTTCCCATGGCAAATTCTCCCAATCACTTTTAGCAGCCAAGGCGGCATTAATGGCATCAGTGACATGACTTTTAGTACCTTGACTATATTGTCCCAAAACATGTTGGTGATCGTGTGGAGGATTGATAGATACTTTATTATCAGTACGGACTTCCTTTCCGCCTATATACATAGGTACGTCAACTTGCTTAGCACGAGCTTCATCAATTGCCGCTTTTAATAATTTGCGTTCTTTTGTTCCAACAGCATATGAGTACACTGGCTCATTTGTAGGTGTCGGTACATTAAAAAATCCTTTTATCATAGTAATAATTTTATATTTTCAAAAAGCTGAATTTCAATGAATTCATAGAATTCAACATAAATTTACAAGATTTTAATCCGTGTTCCAATTATTGGATTAGTCTTTAACAGTACTGGTAAAATATGTTTAAACTTTTCCAATTTTGGTTTAATCACGTATTGACAATATCGATCTTCCTTATTATTAGCATAGTAATTTTGATGATAATCTTCAGCTTTATCGAAAGTAGTAAATGGATTAATTTCTGTCACGATAGGACGGTCATACAACCGTTCTTCTTTCATTTTTTTTAGATAAAAATTAACTTTTTCTAATTGTTCTTTATCATGAACAAAAATTGCAGAGCGGTATTGCGTACCGATATCATTACCTTGCCTATTAAATTGTGTAGGATCATGTGCGATAAAAAAAGCTTCTAACAAGGTATCGAATGTTATTTTCTTGGGGTCATACAAAACATTGATCACTTCAGCATGTCCTGTACTCCCTGTACTGACTTGGCTATATGATGGATTCTTCGTTTCTCCTCCAGCATAGCCTGAAATAACTTGCTGTACACCATCAAGTGTCTTAAATTGAGCTTCAACACACCAAAAACAACCTGCTGCAAATGTTGCAGTATCTACAAGACCATTCTGATGATCTGGCAACTGTTCAAATGATTGCGGTTCTTTTTTAGCAATATTAGATTGACAGGATAACAATGCATTACTTGTTGCCAAAAGTACAAGCATAGCGATATATTTATGTACCATCTCTATAACCCTTAAATTAAAAAAAGCGGTAAAATGTTATCATTCTACCGCTTTTGTTTCGCTACTAAAATTAAAAACTATTTAGCGGCAGCATAATTTTTCGCTACTGCATCCCAGTTGATGACATTGAAGATCTCTTCTAAATATGCAGGACGTTTATTTTGAAATTTTAAGTAATATGCATGTTCCCAAACATCAATACCTAAAATAGGTGTACCTTTAACTTCAGCCACATCCATCAATGGATTATCTTGATTAGGTGTCGATGTTACTTGTAATTTACCTTCTGCATTTACAATTAACCAAGACCAGCCAGAACCAAAACGTGTAGCTCCTGCATTTTGCAATTGTGTCTTCAATTCTGCAAAAGAACCAAATGTTTCATTGATTGCCGTTGCCAATTCACCAGTTGGCTCACCACCAGCATTTGGACCTAATACTGTCCAAAATAATTTGTGGTTATAGTGACCACCACCATTATTACGTACTGCTGCAGGATATTTACTGATATTTTTAACGATATCTTCTAAAGATAAGTTCTCAGCTTCTGTTCCAGCAATTGCCTTATTTAAATTATCTACATATGCTTGATGATGTCTATCATGGTGGATTTCCATAGTAGCTTTATCAATATGTGGTTCTAATGCGTCTGACGCGTAAGGTAGCGCTTCTAATACAAATGCCATAATTATTATTTTTTATGTTTATTTAAAGATTGTTTCTATGCAAATATAACGTTTAATATACCTTTATGTTTCGTTTTGCGATTAAATAATCACTAAGCTTTTAACGTTTTTGACGAAAAAATGATTTAACAAGTTCAGCACATTCTTCCCCCAACTTACCATGCTCTACAATTGTTTTGGGATGTAAAATTTTATCATGAAATTGAGAATAACCTCTTTTTTCGTCTTGAGCTCCATATACAATTCGGCTAATATGTGTCCAATAAGCAGCACCTGCACACATTACGCATGGTTCTACAGTCACATAAAGTGTGCAGTCGACCAAATATTTACCTCCCAAATGATTTGCAGCTGCCGTAAAGGCTTGCATCTCGCATGGGCTGTTACATCATTTAAACGCTGTGTCAGATTATGCCCCCTACCGATAATATTACCTTTATGCACAATTACCGCTCCTATGGGCACCTCCCCTGCGGCTAATGCTAATTTTGCTTCCTTCAATGCTTGCTGCATAAAAAATCGTCAGCATTGTCTACAGATGTTCCTTCAAAATCGATATACCGCATTTTACATTAATTTTGCACCATTAGGCACTTTTTTTTCTACAGTTGTTAAAATGATATCCCCGTTGTCATCAGCAAAACCGGTAACTAAACATTCCGAGAAAAAATTTGCGATCTGCTTCTTGGGGAAATTAACAATAGCAACAATTTGTTTACCTACTAATTCTTCTTTACTATAATGCACTGTGATCTGAGCACTACTTTGTTTTACTCCTAACTTATCTCCAAAATCTATAGATAATTGATAGGCTGGTTTTCTTGCTTTTGGAAAATCTTTTGCACTCAATATAGTACCAACACGTAAATCTACTTTTTCAAAGTCATTCCAAGATATTTCTTCCATTATAAACGATTACTTTCTATATTACTTAATGACTTGGCGAGCGTAAATAAAACATATTCTCGATCACGATGTAGTTTAATCATCAAATGATTAATCAATTTTTCTTCTTGATTTTCTTCGAAAACTAAATCTGCATCGCTAAGATGATTGTACTTTCTTTTTATTTTTTCTTTTGCAGTAATCCAATCAAATGTTGTTATTTTGAGTTCCATCATCTTTTAGGTATAAAATTTGCTGATATTTTAGAAACTTGTTGAAGTTTAGTTAAAGATACAATTTATATAGAAAATAAAAGTTATGAAGAAAATTTTACCTGCATTACTATTAATTTGTGGCAGTGTTGCTACTGCAAATGCGCAATTGTTACCTGGAGTCGAAATTGGTTTAAAAGGTGCCTTAAACTTTTCTAAATTTAAAAGTGATGGCAAGTATTTCAATTCAGACAATAAAGCAGGATATCAAGCAGGTCTGTATGGACGTGTTGGCGTTTTAGGTTTCCATGTGCAACCTGAGATTTACATTACAGGCAAAAATACTACTATTAAAGCTGAAAACGGACAGACAACAGATGTAAAATTCACTTCTGTTGATATCCCTGTTCTTTTGGGTAAGCGATTTGGTTTAGGACCAATTGGAGCAAGAATCCAAACTGGACCAATATTTTCATTTAAAGTAGACGACAAACAAGATACGAAGATTCCTGAATTAGATCCAAATAGCTACAAAAAGAACGGTACATCTTGGGCATTTGGGGTGGGTGCTGATGTTTCAAGTCTTCGTGTTGATCTACGTTATGAAATGGGACTGAGCAAAATCAACAACAGCAGTCAAGCAAATCCAAAAATTAACATGTGGAGTGTAGGATTAGGCTATCGTTTATTTAGTTTATAGTACTTTTCAATCAAATTATAAAAGGCTCGTTATCAAAAATAGCGAGCCTTTTTCAATAGCGGTTTAGAATAGTTCTAAATTACTTCTTTTTCTTGTCAAAATTGTATCATATTTAATATCAAATAGTAGATTTGCCTAATTAAATTAAATTACAAAGAATAATGAGTAAATCAAAGCCAGTTTTAAGTTCTTCAATCGGGAAGAAGCTAATCATGAGCTTAACGGGACTTTTCTTATGTACGTTCCTAATTGTTCACTTGATTGGAAACTTGCAGTTATTTAAAGATGACGCGGGTTTAGCGTTCAACAAGTACGCCTATTTCATGACGCATTTTACACCTATCAAGGTTGTGTCTTATTTATTGTATGCTTCGGTGATTATTCACGTGATCTATGCAATCGTGATTTCATTAAAAAATAAGGCTGCTCGTCCTATTGGATATGCATCTTATGATGGAAGCGCAAACAGCAAATGGAACTCACGTAATATGGGTATTTTAGGTACTGTTATCTTAGTATTCTTGGCGACGCACATGTCAAATTTTTGGTGGAAATACCATAATGATCAAACACCTTATATCGAATATCGTACCGATCTGTCGAATGGTGTAACGACTCATCAAGAGATCCAAGCGTCAGATTTTCATGATTACTCAGTGGTTGTTGAAAATGGCGTTGAAATCGTAAAAGCACGTGACTTGTATAAGCAGGTAGACTTTGCATTTAAAAACGTTGCTTTAGTAGCATTATACGTAATTGCAATGGCTGCTTTAGCATTCCACTTGATTCACGGTTTTCAATCTGCTTTCCAAACAGTTGGATTCAATCACAAAAGATACATTGGATTGGTTCAATTTATTGGAGTATGGGTATTTGGAGTAGTTATTCCAATTCTTTTTGCAGCGATGCCATTATATTTCTATTTCCGTTAACAATATTTTAGGATGGTGCTATAAGGCACGATCTAATAAATAAAATATAAGATATGTTAGATTCAAAAGTACCTGCGGGGCCATTGGCCCAAAAATGGTCAAAACATAAATTTGAAATGAAGCTGGTTAACCCTGCTAACAAACGTAAATTTACAATTATCGTTGTTGGGACAGGATTGGCAGGAGCTTCTGCAGCTGCTTCTTTAGCAGAGTTAGGTTACAATGTAAAGACTTTCTGTTATCAAGATTCACCTCGTCGTGCGCACTCAATCGCGGCACAAGGTGGTATTAATGCTGCAAAAGATTATCAAAATGACGGTGACTCTGTTTTCCGCTTATTTTATGATACTATTAAAGGTGGTGATTACCGTGCTCGTGAGGCAAACGTTTATCGTTTAGCAGAAGTATCGACTAACATCATTGATCAATGTGTGGCTCAAGGTGTTCCTTTTGCTCGCGAATATGGTGGTTTATTAGATAACCGCTCATTCGGTGGTGCCCAGGTATCACGTACATTCTATGCGCGTGGTCAAACGGGACAACAATTATTATTAGGTGCATACTCGGCTTTAAACCGTCAAATTCATAAAGGTAAAGTAAAATCATACACTCGTCATGAAATGCTTGACCTTGTTAAAGTTGATGGACAAGCACGCGGTATCATCACTCGTGACCTAGTAACGGGTAAAATCGAATCACATGAAGGTCATGCTGTATTATTGTGTACTGGTGGATACGGTAACGTTTTCTTCCTTTCGACTAATGCAATGGGATGTAATGTAACTGCTGCTTGGAGAGCTCACAAACGTGGTGCTTTATTTGCAAATCCTTGTTATACTCAAATTCACCCAACTTGTATTCCTGTTACTGGTGATCATCAATCAAAATTAACTTTGATGTCAGAATCATTGCGTAATGATGGTCGTGTATGGGTTCCGAGAACAGTTGAATTGGCACAAAAACTTCAAAAAGGAGAACTGAAAGCTGTTGATATCAAAGAGGAAGATAGAGATTATTTCTTAGAGCGTAAGTACCCATCTTTTGGTAACTTAGTACCTCGTGATGTAGCTTCTCGTAATGCTAAAGAAGCAGTGGATGAAGGCCGTGGTGTTGGTAAAACAGGTGTTGCTGTATTCTTAGACTTTGCTGAAGCAATCGGTCGTTTGGGAGAAGATACTGTACGTGAAAAATATGGTAACTTATTCGATATGTATTACCAGATTACGGACGAGAACCCGTACAAACAACCTATGCGTATCTACCCTGCTGTTCACTACACTATGGGTGGTGTATGGGTTGATTATAACTTAATGACAACTGTCCCTGGATTATATGCGTTAGGAGAATGTAATTTCTCTGATCACGGAGCAAACCGTTTAGGAGCTTCTGCTTTAATGCAAGGATTATCGGATGGTTACTTTGTTATTCCTTATACTGTTGGAGATTACTTAGCAAACTTGGGTTCTTTTGCCCCTATTGATAAAATCATCCTGCTTTCGAAGAAACTCGTAAAGAGGTTGAAACTAGAATCAATGCGCTATTAGCGTTGAATGGTACTAAAACTGTTGATGATCTTCATAAAGAATTAGGTTTGATCATGTGGGAATACTGTGGTATGGCCCGTACAGCTGAAGGATTAACTAAAGCTAAAGGATTGATCCAAAACTTGAAAAAAGAATTTTGGTCAAATGCAAAAGTATTAGGTGAAAATGAGGAGTTAAACATGTCCCTTGAAAAAGCTGGCCGTGTTGCTGATTTCATTGAGCTAGGCGAATTAATGGTTGATGATGCGTTGAACCGCAGAGAATCTTGTGGTGGTCACTTCCGCTTAGAATCTCAAACTGAAGAAGGTGAAGCTTTACGTATTGACGAAGAGTTTACTTACGTATCTGCTTGGGAATTCAAAGGTGAAAATCAACCAGAAGTTCTTCATAAAGAAGAGTTAGTTTTCGAAAACGTTAAATTAACACAAAGAAGTTATAAATAATATCAATTGACTACTTTATTAGTAGTCATTGATGACTCAATATTATTATTATGAGTGCACATATGAATTTAACGCTAAAAGTTTGGCGTCAAAAAAACGATAAATCTAAAGGTCAATTCGTAACTGTACAAGCAAATGATATCGCCGATGATATGTCATTCTTAGAAATGCTTGATATCGTAAATGATGAATTGACTCGCAAGGGAGAAGATCCTATTTACTTTGATCATGACTGTCGCGAAGGTATTTGCGGAATGTGTTCATTAGTGATCAACGGACGTCCACACGGACCAAAATATGGTATCACTACTTGTCAATTACACATGCGTTCATTCCACGATGGACAAACAATTGTTATTGAGCCTTGGAGAGCAGCTGCTTTTCCAGTTTTAAAAGATTTAGCGGTAGATCGTACATCATTTGACCGTATCCAACAAGCGGGTGGTTATACAAACGTAAATACGGGTGGTGCACAAGATGCAAATAACATTTTGATTCCAAAACGTATTGCGGATGAGGCTTTCGAGTCTGCGACATGTATCGGTTGTGGGGCTTGTGTTGCAGCTTGTAAAAATGCTTCAGCAATGCTTTTTGTTTCTGCTAAAATATCTCAATTCGCGTTATTACCTCAAGGTCAAACAGAACGTTATGAGCGTGCTCAGGCGATGGTTGATCAAATGGATGCAGAAGGATTTGGTAACTGTACTAATACTGGCGCTTGCGAAGCGGAGTGTCCTAAAGGTATCAAATTGACTAATATCGCTCGAATGAATCGCGAGTACCTAGGTGCTAAGCTTTTTAGAGAAGAGGATATCCACGGATAAAAGAACATCACTTTATAGATAAGTCCTTACAATCTTTTTGTAAGGACTTTTTTTATATATTTATATATTCAATCTCAATAAATAGATAATATAGTGCCGATATCCTCCAAAATAAGAATTTTACTTATACTGCTGACGCTAAGCTTTATCGTTACTGCTATTACTTTACAAAAGTCTATTACTAGTAAAGATATCTTAAATTTTGAAACCGCCAATCTAGAATCTAAAATTCATGAAAAAGAAGAAGTAATTGATGAATTATTTGCGGATCCAATTATTTTAAAAACATTCAAAAATGCAGAAAAATATCCTGAGCAGTCATATCATATACTTGAAAAGTATAATAAAGATGAGGGAATCGCACTTTTTATTTTTAAAAACCATGAACTTCTACTCTGGAGTACAAACCTATTTGTACCCCTAACTGATGCTGGACTCAAAAATCCGGTCAACTATATAGCGACTAATGATCGCTCATTTGTTGTTAAAAAGAAGGAGATCGGAAATACGACAGTTTTAGCCTATGTTATGGTTAAAAAGTATTTCAACATTAATAACGAATATTTCACTAAAGCATTTTCTCCTTTAATAACAAAGAGTACAAACATCGAAATTGCTGATTATGATGATAATGTAAGCATCAAAAATATTTACAGCAAAGACAAAACTTACTTATTTTCTATTAAACTAAAATCTGGTCAGGTACAAAATATTTTTAGTATCCTTCAAACACTCTGCTGGATACTCGCTGCAACATGTTTTATCACTTTAATACATAATCTCGCGAAACTACTCGTAAATAAGGAAAAAATAATACTTGGAATTTTACTCTATCTTACAGCATTAATTGTTTTACGTTATCTAGACCTTAATTCTAATTGGTTGAATATCCACGCTAATTTGGGCATATTTAATCCTAAAAATTATGCCTATAACTACCTTTTTCCAAATATCTGGGGACTACTTATTACAGTCTTTTTCATATTTCTTTTCATATTATTTCTATATAATATCAAAGACTCATTTTCAATTGAGAAGTATCTGAAAAAGAAAGGCTCAAAAATAATCTTTGCAGTTCTTTCCATCCTAAGTGTCTATTTCTTCTTTACTATTCTTTACAGAACTTTAGGGACACTCATTACACACTCCACTACAACTGTGGTAGACTTCACAAAACTTGTTGAGCTAAATATATTTACATGGATCGACCTTTTTATTATGTGCGTAAGTCTCGTCACATTAATATTATATATCGATCTGGTTATTTCTAATATAAAAAAATTACAGATATCAGATACGGTATTAATTAATATACACTTGAGTTGTCTCATCTTATTTATTTTGATCGGGACTTCATTAAGTGAAAATAATGGGCTCGTTAATATTCTACTTGCACTTATAATATTAATAAGATCATTCAATTCGTTTCTAAAAAAGAAGTTCAGACTAGCTACACATATCATCGTTATCATTCTTTTATCTACAATCTTTTCCATTTACCATGGACATTTCTTCAAAATGAAAAAACTGGAGAACATGAAGCTTTTTATCAGCAATTTAGAAGCAGAAGATGACATTAATGCTATTTCATTATATACTGAAATTGAAAAAGATATTTTAAATGACGAGCAACTCAAACATTTATTTAAAATAAGTTTACCAAACACCAGTACACAAACCATAAGTGAATACATTGAAAAAAAATATCTTAGTGGGTATCTTTCTAGATATGAATTTTTGGGATTTTACTACAATAACAATAAGGAACTTGCTCCTTACAAAAACAATAAAGTAGATGAGTACAGAGAAAAAGTTATTAAAAACTCGTTAAAGATTAGTAATAATTTCTACAGATTAAACAGCGAACTGGGAACTCATGAGTATTTTTCTATTATCAATATTCAAATTGATAAACAAAACACTGTCTCACTATACCTTAATCTAAAGAATAGATCATTCAATTACAGCCTGCCTTATCCGGACATACTAGTTGATTCCAGATTAAATAAAATGGAGGCACAGTCATTTAATAATAGTTCCATTGCATTGTTTAAAGATGGGAATTTAGTGACCCAATATGGAAAATATAACTACCCAAGTCATGACAATGGTTATCCGAAGAAATTGGGAGAATATATTAATTTGGATAGTAGGGATGATTATTTTCATATCATGTACAGGCCTAATAATTATACTACTTTTTAGTTAGTTATCCAAAAGAGACACCATGGGAATATTTAGCTACCGCATCATTTTTATTTCTGGTTATTTTTATCTTTTTTTCTATCTCTTCCAGTGTTAGATATGGCTTTAAAATTTTAAAGAATAAATCATTCAAAATCAGAAGCATAAAGTACCATTTCCTTTTTTTAGTAAATAGTATACAATACAGTTCCAGAATACAAACATTGTTTATATCTTCCATCGTGCTGGCAATTTTGATCTCTGGAATTATATCTTTCGTAAGTATAAGTATGCAACTTTCGTATAATAATACTTTGGAAAGAGAAAAGACTGTAACAGATATTAGTAAAAGACTTGAAAGTATAGTCAGTACAGCGTCTACTGCTGAAGAAAAAGAAGAAAGACTGATCTATTATCTGAAATTATTATCAGAATCGCTTTCAAAAGATTTTTCACTCTATTCAAAATCGGGTCGTCTATTATTCAGTTCACAACCCAAGATTTATGATTTAAATATTTTATCAACGTTTATTAACCCGAGTGCATTTAGAAAACTCTCCCTTCTTAAAAAATCAGAGACTATTGAAGAGGAGGTTGTTGGTGATTTTAAGTACGAATCCAGTTATGCAACTATTAGAGATGAAAACTATGCTACTATAGCGTATCTGGGTATACCGAATTTTAATGCACAGAAAGATGATAACTTAAATAAAAATCTACTTTTAAATACATTAATTAATATCTATTCTCTAATAATAATTGGATTTGGTTTTTACGCGGCTTTTGTTGCGAATAAAATCACAGAACCTTTAAATTTGATCAGTAAAAAAATAGCCCAAACAAATCTTGGACAACAAAATGAACCTTTATTTTGGCAACGCAATGATGAGATTGGGGGTCTTATTAAAGAATACAATTTAATGATATTAAAACTTGAGGACTATGCAAATAAAATAAAGGATAATGAAAGGGAGTCTACCTGGCGAGAAATGGCACAGCAAGTTGCTCATGAGATCAAAAATCCACTGACACCAATGAAACTTGGGATCCAACAATTGACAAAATCTTATTATGATAACGATGCAAAATTTGAGGAGCGTTTTAAACGTATCACCGCATCTTTTATTGAACAAATCAATAGTTTAACCCATATAGCTAAAGAATTCTCAGCCTTTGCAAAATTGCCAGATACTAAATATGAAAAGGTCAATTTGGTGGAAAAAATTAATAAATCAATTGCTGTATATAGTCAAAATCCGCATGCTCAGATTCAATTAATGAATCAAACAAATCAGGCTCCTATATTTGTAGAAGCTGACCGGGATCAATTATTAAGAACGTTTAATAACTTACTGAAAAATGCTATTGAAGCAGGTTTTGGAAAAAGGAAAATAAAAATTGATATCAGCATTTCAAATGGAGAACATGATACATACATTATTAAAATAAAGGATAACGGACTAGGTATTCCACAAGAAATGCGGGCAAAAATCTTTGAAATTAACTTTACGACTAAAAGCTCCGGAACGGGACTTGGGTTAGTTTTTGTTAAGAAAACAATTGAAGCCATGGGTGGAACTGTAAAATTCGATTCTATAGAGGATCAGGGAACGACATTTCAAATTACTGTACCGAAATACAGAGGTTCATAGCAAAATATTCGTCATGATTGGGCGGAATTTAGATTACCAATATACAAAATGCGTGATAAAAAAATAAGGAGTTCAAATTGAACTCCTTATTTTTTTATCGTATGACTCGTAATAAATAACGTATATAGTACTATTTTAATACAACAGTTGATCTTCCCATGATAGCATTTTCGGCATACAAAAGAACAGTATAAGCTCCCTTAGTGAACTTTTTATCGTCTTTCCAATATAATGAATATTCTTCACCATGATTGGTAAAGTCTATTGTGCTTTTAAAAGTATATTGGAGTTTTTCACTATGTGCATAAAAAGTATTGTCATCCTGATTGATAATAAGATTACCTTGAGGATCAATAATACGTACAAAAATATCTTTTTTCCCCACTTTTGCAAGGGTATTATCTGCGATATTAAAATTTATACTTAATTTATCAACTCTCTTTGCCCTTTCCTCTACTTCAACTTTATCGTTTCTTTTTTCCTGTAGTCCATAAACCGCAATATTAGAAACTTTGATAGCTGCAGCGACATTTACCTTTGACGCTAAATTTGTATTTGAGCTTTCCAAATTACTAATCTTAGTGGAGGAAGCTGAGACTTCTTTTTGTAATAAGCTATTCTTCTCGGCTAGAATTTTATTTTCCTGAATAAGTCTATTAACATCCAAACTAAAATATGCAACTTCACTTTTCAACGAAGTAATTGTCGACTGTGCATGATCAATATCATTCTGTGACAATTGTTTCTGCGCTAATTTAGTTCGTAAGTCTATGATTTTTTTTCTCGCATTTTGTTCTTTCTCGATTAAAGGAGGAGATAATTGAATATTTTCAATTTTCATTTTATCGAGCTCTGCTTCAATACGATCGATCTCCACTTCAAGATTCTCTTTTTCAACCGTTAGTGCATAGACCTTCTCTCCTGAAGACTTAAATTTAACATAAAAATAAACATTTGTGACAACAAGCGCAGCGATTGCTATTATAAAAAAATAAACTTTTGATGTATTTTTCTTAATCTCTTCCTGCTTATTACCTTTTACTAATTCAGTTTCCATTACCCTTGAATTCCATTTATATTTGACTTATTAAGTCATAGTAGATACATGTGTACAACAAAATTATTCCAAATTTAAATTTTAACAATATTAAAAAAATAATATCTTAAGTCTTAAGGACTGCTTTTGAACATTTCAAGGTTAAAGCGTCTCAAAGCTTAATTAGGACTGTTTTTTCACAACCATTAAATTACTCATAATCACTTCCTTAATAAAGTTATCAAAATGAATCTCCGTTTCGAAATGACCAATATATTGCTGTACTAAATGTTTTCCTATTGTTCCATTCACATCAATTGAAACAGAGGATCGATCTTCAATTTTAACGACAGTTTGTCCAAATTTTGTATATTCTTTGTCTATCTTCAACAGGTCCAATCGTTCCTCATCAATATCAATAATTACACCCTTCTCTAATTCTCCTCTTCCACAGAATTCTATTTCTACCCCCAATTCGGCAAAGCTCATTCTTATCAAATCACGTATGGTAATATCTTTGGCTACATATTCCTCCCCAAAATTAAATTGAGATTTTTCCATCCAATATAAATGAGCAGATAAGTCCTTGATATATATTCTATTTTCTAGACCAAGAGCGATATGAACCACCTCCCTTATAATTTTTTGTACAATATTTTTTTCGATCAAAGTACTGTTTCTAAAATTAGAAAATTTGTTAAATAAAAAATTTTAAACAAGTAAAGCTATAGTTTCCTATAGCTTTATCTATCTTCAAAAAGAATATCTTAATTTACTCTTGAAAAAGTGAACACTAAATATGCTTCGCCATTTGTAATGGTTACGGGCATACGCATAACTAATTTACTAGCGTCTGAGTATGATAAATCTAAACGGTAGCCTGTAATAACATTTTTAGCTTTATCGCCAGCATAAATCTTTTTAAACTGAAACTGAGGTTGTCCGTTATTCTTTCCTGGATTGAATATAGACCATATAATATCTCTGGAAGCACCAGGGCACATAATTTACCGTCTGCTGAAAATGAGATGTTTCCTTTACCATTACCTGGCAATGTCCAAGTACTTCCTATAAAGCATTCAGCAGGTGCTTCTTCAAATACACTTTTAATGGTATAAGATGCGGGTAAATTCTCGCGATCAATAGTGTTTAAAACCCAAGTTCCTTTTACAGCTCCTTTCCAGTCAGAGGCACTAGGCCCTGTAGACATCGCAGTAGATGAAGAACTAGATGGTGTTCCTTTTGGTTGCATACTACAAGCCGAAAAAAGAAACAAACTCAACATGAAAGTTGTGATAGATAAAAGAACTCGATTCATATTCATTAATTTTATAGTTACTTATTGTATTTTGCTGTAAATATAACAACAAATCATGATTGAGACATCCAAAAATCATACCATTAGTAAGATTGTAGCAAAATCACTATTGCGTCTTTTCGTTTTACTTTTAGCACTAGCTTCTGTTCCTATATTATCGAATAAGGGAACCCAGTCTAATTTAGATGCTAAACACGTTGCATTTCCAAATGAAATGGCAGTAGTTGCTCCTGCATTGCTCTTTATCATTTTTGTAGTTTTACTGATTGTCATGTTAAAAAACAAATATTTAAGAGTCGATATTAATTGGCAATTCTCATTATGCACGATTTTCCTATTGATCTACTTAATTCTATTATACTCCCGCATATATCCCCTAATAGCATAATCCAAATAAATACAATATCATTAATCAAATTAATATCTTTGAGAATTAATGAATAAAGTCAAAACATAGACTTAAATATCTAATGAATAAAAAACTAATTTGGAAAATTGTTAAGAATATACTGAAAGTAGTTGTTACTGTTGCTGCTCTTTATTGGGTATTTAGTAAGGTTTCTATCCAAGATCTAAAAGATGCTCTATTAAAATCAAATCCGCTGTTCCTTTTATTCGCATTTTTAGCATATGCCATCTCAATACTAATATCATCCTCTCGCTTACTTAGCTTCTTAACTGCAATCGGACTTCATGTTTCTGAGAGATATAATTTTAAACTTTATCAGCTTGGCTTGTTTTATAATCTTTTCTTGCCTGGAGGTGTTGGAGGTGATGGATATAAAATATATTTCTTCGAAAAAAGTATAGTATTAAAGGTCGAAAGTTGCTTGGAGCATTATTCTTTGACCGATTAAGTGGTCTGTGGGCGCTATGTTTAATAATTGCGGCATTAATCATTTTTATGCCTCAACTTGGAATTCCTAATTACTTAACAATTTTAGGATTTATCTTGGGTACGACGCTTTACTATTTTTTGGTAGGCAAATTTTTCAATGATTTTAAGGCAAATTTCATCAAAACACATCTAAAAGCAATAGGTGTACAGTCAATGCAAGTAATTGCTGCTATTATGATATTATACGCCCTAGGCTTTGATGGAAAATTTTCTCCTTATCTCTTTCTATTTCTCGCTTCTTCATTAGTGGCAATAATTCCATTTTCCGTTGGAGGATTGGGTATGCGAGAGCTAGTTTATATGTGGGGAGCTAATTTTTTTTACCTTGATTCACATTTAGCTGTCTTGATTAGTCTACTATTTTATATTATATCGGCATTCATGGCCTTTACTGGTTCGTACTACATATTTCATCCCTCTGCATTAGGGACCGAAAAATTACCATCTGTTAAAGAAATAGAAGAATCTCAGACGGAAGATTAAATAAATAAACATGGCAAATATTATAATAACAGGAGCAAGCAGTGGAATTGGGTTTGAAGCTGTATTGGATCTCACGGCAAAAAAAGAAAATAATGTTATCGCACTTGCTCGATCTGCAGATAAACTAAAGCGCCTTCACGAAATTGCTAAGGATTTGAATTTCGACGGGGGTAATTTATATCCAGCTCAGTTTGATATTGTTTATGATGATTATCAAACTTTATTACCATTTATCAAATCAAAATTTGAACAGGTAGATATCCTGATCAATAATGCAGGAGTGCTTATCAATAAACCTTTTATGGATAGTTCATTGGAAGAAATTGCATCGATGTTTCAAACCAATGTATTGGCACATGCTAATATGATTCAACATATCGTCCCTTTAATGCCCGAAGGATCTCATATTCTCAATATAGGAAGTATGGGCGGTTTTCAAGGCTCTTCCAAGTTTAGTGGCTTAGCAGCTTATTCTTCTAGTAAAGCGGCGTTGGCAGTATTAACAGAGTGCTTGGCTGAAGAATTTAAGGGTAAAGGTATCCGCGTAAATTGTCTTGCTCTTGGATCTGCACAAACTGAAATGTTTGAAGCAGCTTTTCCGGGAATAGAAGCTGGTAAACTCGCTTTTGAGATGGGAAGATATATTGCGGAATTTGCCCAAAATGGACATCAATATTATAATGGTAAAATTCTACCTGTAGCATTAACAACTCCTTAATAAAAAAGTCTCAAAAGTAGCGTGCCCCCAGAAAGTGTTTAACTTTTAGGGGGCATTGCAAAAAGATGCTTTTTTATAAACCAATATGTTCATTTTTATTGGATTTCGGTCCATCTTTACTGATTGCCTTTGGGTTATCTTTCAAGTAATGCCAAGTAATCTTATCTTCAAATTGTTGACCTTTCCTTGATGCTTTTACCTGGATAATATTATCCCCTTCTTTCAATTTAACATTTTGAAAAATATAATGGACATCAGTTTCTCCGATAACAAAGTTCTTTTCTTCAACACCATTGACCAACAAAGTAGGTGTACCTAAATTAGAATAGACTGTCACCGGAGTAATCTCGTTTACTCTCTCAATAACACGTCTTTGTGTCAGATATAATACAGGTTCTTTACTCCAGTTAGCTTTATACCAATAAAAGGATCTTTCTTAAGTTTTCTATCAAACGTAACCAATCCTTTGTAATTCCTTGGCTCAACATTTAGTGCTGTAATCGGAGTAGCAAAGTCAAATGTATTCCAAAGATAAGACGCTAAAAAGATCGGATGTCTTTTAATCGTTCCCCAATGTATTTCATGGAACTTTGTTGAAAATTCTTCAGGAAAAAATGCTGGATTCGCCCATTGATTACCTACATCTCCAACAACCTCTTGTTGATGACTAGGATTAGCCTCGGCTCCATACTCTGAAAAAATAATTTTATAATCTTTAAAATCTTTTGAGATTTGATCTGCCCACTTATCAACATCACGAATAACACCATTATACCATCCGAAATAATGATTGATTCCCTGTATATCTGCATTATTATTTACAGCATGGTTAATGACATTATAGCCGCTCACTTGCACCGTATAGCGATATGGATCTTCGGTCTTAGCTAAATCATTTAATTTTGTCGTTAACTCGATTGTGTATGCATTAGGCGTATAAACCTCATTATGGAGACCCCATGTATAAATAGAAGGATGATTATAGTTTTGTCTTATAAGTTCTGTCAATTGCTGTTTTGCATTTGCTTCCTCTAAGGTCGTTACACGATTAACAAATGGGATTTCTGCCCAAACAATAAATCCAATACTATCGCATTTTTCATAGAAGCATGTAGATTGTTGATAGTGAGCTAATCGAATAGTAGTTGCTCCAATTTCCTTGATGATAGCCAAATCTTCATCATGATCAGCATTTGATAAAGCGGAACCCTTTCCCCAACGATCCTGATGTCTTGTTACTCCATACATTGGATACTTAATATCATTCAAAAAGAATCCCTCTCCGGTTCTTAATTCAAATTTTCGTAAACCTAGAGGCTGAATCACTTCATCTAGTACAGTATTTCCATCAACAAGCTGTGTAACTACTTTATAAAGATATGGGTCCTCCAGACCTTGCCATAAATGTGGATTTGTTAAATTAAAGTCTTGCATTACTTCTTGTCTACCCTGCGGAAGTAAACGATATTTTTTTATATTCTTGCTTTCACAGCGCCGTTTTGTTCAAAAATCGTTGACACTACCTGTAAATCTCTTGCGTCATGATTTTTATTTTCAAGTTTCACTTTTAAATTTATTGATGCACTTTTTTTATTAACGTCCTTTTGACTTATATATACTCCTGAAGAAGCATAATCGGATACTGCAATATTAATCTTATCCGTCACAATAAGTTCAACCGGACGATAAATACCACCATACATAGGGAATAGCGTATGATTGACTGGGATTACTTGTGGAGTTGCTTCATTGTTAACTTTTACAAGAATCTCATTCTCAACTCCAAATTTCAACATATTAGTCAATTCCAACACGAATGCTGAATAGCCCCCTTGATGTCTTCCCACAATCTGATAATTACCATTTATAGCTGACGCATCATAAACTACATTTCCCTTTTCCTTCTTCGCAGGCAACGGTGAATTATTAATGTAAACTTCTGTGTTAGTATTTACACCTTCAAATTTTATAAAAATGCGCTTACCATTCCAAGAAGATTCGGGAATAAAAGTTTTACGATAATAGGCATCTCCCACATAAAATTTTTCATTAGATGTAAATCGATCATTACGTACTTGCATATCTTTTGAGTTCCATGTATGAGGAACAGCTATAGATTGCCATGTTCCAGAAAAAACATTCCCATACTGTAAGAGATCTGTAGTAAAGGGGCCCTTTTTGAAAGCCCAATCTTGATTGAAAGAAATAACTTCTCTAGAAAAGGAAACTGAGGTTAAAATTGTTAAGAAAAATAAGGTGACGATTGCCTTGAAATTCATAATAATAAAATAAAGGTTTTGTTCAATAGTATCCATCATAAACATGATGATGGAGTGTAAAACAAAGATATAAACCTAATTGTATTACAAAGAAGAATTGACTTTACTAGAAAACTACATAGAAGTTAATATTGGGCAAAAAATTGCTGTAGCATCACAGAAAACCAATTTACAACGTTATCGTACTTTTACTAAAATAGAGATGATGTCACTTAAATAATACTAACTACAGGTAACTATTATAAGCTTTTTATCCATTTAACTAAATCATTCAAGACTTCACTATTCATGGTTTCACTAATATGCTCATACTCTGAAACAGCCCCAGTTGTCGATTTTTGAAATAAGTGATTCAATCCTTCATATTTCTTTAGAACAGTTTTTCGAATATATGGTAGATTATTCTTTAAACTTTTTAGATTTTGGTCAGCAGGAACCTGAACATCTAAACTCCCAAATGCGGCATAAACCGGCACGGTAATTTTTTTAATAAAAGGAATGGGATCAATCCGCATGAAATATCTATAAGATGGCAGCAAGAGTGTCTCTAATTCCAATTTACTCGATGAATTCAATTGTGCTGGATCTATTTTCATATTATCAAGAATCATTGCCATAGCCTCCATATGCGGCCTATTACTTTTAACAATCTCAAAATTCCTTTTATTAATCTCTTTGGCATGTGATAATGCTAGTTCTGACATGCCTGCTACTTTACCAATGCGATATAGCTGTGATACCATTAGAGAGTCGATAGGAATGGCTGGACCTGCTAAAGAAACAATAAAAGAAAGCGCCGGAAATTTTTGTCCAGCCAACAATTCTGCGATTAAACCACCCTCACTATGCCCAATAATACCAATTTTCTCAGGGTCTACATTTGGTCTTTCCTTTAGAAAATCTATCGCTGCCATTGCGTCTTTACTGAAATTCTCAATTGAGGCATTTATAAAACTTCCTTTTGAAAGTCCGACACCCCGATCGTCATAGCGAAGAACAACAATATTATTTTTTGTTAAAAAATCTGATAATATTCGAAATGGTTCATGTCCCATTAATGTCTCATTGCGATCTTGGGGACCGCTTCCTGTCACTAAAACAACTGCAGGGAATTTACCTTTTTGTCTAGGTGTGGTTAAGGTGCCACTTAATAGGACATTATCATATTTATTTCTGAAATTGACATCTACTCTATCGTATGAATAAGGAGGAACAACACGTTGAGATCTTATTGTCTTGATATTATTAGGGGTTGCCTTTATTTTCATAAGATCTAACTTGGCTCGAAATGTCCCTTGTTGAAACTCACCACCTATTAAATCATCCCGTTCCATTTTCCCGATATAACTAATTCCTCCTTCAATCAGTACTTCGATTCCGTTACCATTAACGTTTGCCTTCGCGGGAATGCCAAAGGCTCCCTGATCTGGACTATCCGCTTTTGCCTTCCATGCACCATTTTCCTGAGATAAATGAATTATAAAAACCAAACTCGAATGTCCTACTTGCAAATTACCTTTCCAGTCCCCTACGAAAGTTTGGGAAAAAGCAGTTATTGTTATAAACAACAGGAGAAATGTACCAACTATTTTTTTAATCATTATATGTAATAAAAGAGAATAAAGAAGATAAAGCTTCCATTAACATTACAACAAGTACCAAAATCAAGCCATTATAATTTTTTTCTATTTATAACAGTAAGAAATCCTTTAAATAAGTAAATAGAAGAAATAGATCAGCAAGGAAAGGCTGAGAATAACACCAAAAAAGGGATAATTCTAACTGCTTTATCAACATTTTGGTTACCCAGTGGATTTAATACATTCTGGCAATTAAATCTGTTATCGGATTTAGCCATTTAGTTGTATTTAATAAAGCCATAGCATAAATGACAGACCTTGCAACCAATACGGTTATTAGCATATCTACAAATCTCACACTCGAATTCAATATTTTTTCAAGTAGAAATATAATAATTGTAAAAAGCTAGCCTCGTTGGATTTAAAACTCATCATCCCAGGAAAGGAATCTCCTAAAAACAAGCTACAAAAGAGCCGATTATAAATGAAATAAGACCAATAGATAAAAGTTTTGTCTCCGAAAGATTATCAAATGGATTTAAAAGTATTTTATTCATAGTCCTTATTTAAAATTTCTTGATTAACCTTAGAAATGATCATATTGAGTTCGCATTTCTTTTGGGTACCTATCAATAGGCTAGACCCGCTTTTAAAGATCAATTGCAACCCATGTGATCCTTTGGTATTATAGGCTTTACCTTTTATTCCAATGCGATACCCCCAACCTCCATAGTCGGATATAGGATTATAATCCTTTACAGAAACCTGTGCTACTTCTGACCAAGGAATAAATTTACTTTTCAATAGAAAGGGAAAGAAGTGAATCATAATTCCTTGAGAGTTTATTGTTGTTTTTAATTTAATGAACGAAAATATAATAATAATAACAGCAATAATCCAAAACCCAGGATTTACACTTAATTCTTTGAAATTACCATCTTTTATATCATTCCATTCATAATTTAAAGTCGATAATAATAAAAAGACGATCAAAATCACCATCCACCAACTCCAAAAAGACTGTTTCTCTTTAAAAACCATACTAATCATTATTTTTTAAACCCAACAACTTATCAATAAGATCATCTAACTTATTTCTTACGGTAGGATAACTCTTGCCTAATTGATTGCCATCTCTTTCAGACTTCCTGAGTTTAATAAAAACTCAAGTACAAAATCCTGTTCCTCAAGAGTTAATTGCGTCCAAATTGGCAACATAAATTTACCGCTAACCTCAGTATTGCATGAAGAACAAGTTAATTTACTGACATCTAATTTTGTATCACAGCTAGGGCATACGTTTGGAAATCAGTTCCGTCCTAAATAA
>NZ_ASZT02000034.1:0-42990 GCF_001006065.1 Sphingobacterium sp. IITKGP-BTPF85 | reverse complement strand
TTTCAACGACACATATATAGATTTTACTCAACATTGACAATTTTTATCAAAACCTGCATTTGCTAAAGATTTCCATGTACTTTAAGTGAATGAGTTGAATCTTGAAAGCTATCTAATCCTCGTTCACTGCTATTTGATCTATACAGAAAATTCAACAATTTACCCTATTTGTAACAAGTAAAGGCTTATGCATCCGAGTTTTTAAGATTATTAATCAACTTCCATTAGTTTGCAAATTTCATTAGTTGAGCATTTATTGCAGACAACAAATCCTCAACCAATAGCATATTTCATATATATTGCCCCACTTATTATATATTGAAAGGATAAAAACAGCAAAGCCTCCAGGTTTGGAGGCTTTGTAGCACAACAAGTTAATCGTGTGCAATTTTATGAAAGGTTATGTCAATATAATTATAATCATCAGATAAATAAAAAATCACACATTTTTTTTATTTATTCTTTTGGTTTAATTCGTTCATAAAGTTACTTCTCTACCTGTGGTCGGTGTATCGAATGTTCTGTCAAGAAACTTTCGAAGAGACTCTTGAGCACCAATTAAATCAGATCATTAACGAAAAAAGTAATTTAACAAGTACCGTCAACAGAGGTAAAATAGTACTTAATTACGGTACGACCATCTGATGGACTTTCAACACATCATACTAGCTATTTGCGGGTTAATGATAAGCACCTTTGGTTATCTGATAGTAGGATGTTACCACAATCTTGATAGAGCTGTTTTTATAACATAATTATACTTAATTGCAAAAGTCCTCCCTCACTAATTCATAAAATTCAAGGAATTATTATACTCGTAAACCTGTTATGTAGTTATAAAGCATGGCATAAGCGTACGTAAAGCGTAGATAAAGCATAGATACAGTGTAAAAACAGCCTGTTTAACACACTTACAACGCACTTACCACGCTCTTACCACATTCCTATACCATGCATAGCCAAACATGCTTTATCTACGCTTTATTAAAGCTTCATAAATGCTCTACAGTTAGTTGAGAAGAGCTGCACATAAAATCTCTTAAGCCTACTATCTTAAAGACTTTATTCGTTTGTTTCAAATAGATTTAAAAATTCCACAAACCATCTTTAATTTATAAACTTAAAATTCCTGTTCAAGAAAGCTTCTTCGGCCTCAGTCACATGCCATGTAATCTTTCTCCTGTACTAATTTGAGATTAAATTATCTTTCTTTAACTGCTTGGCCATTGCCTTTTTATATCCCGCTAAAAAACTATCCAAAGAACCGGGATTATAACTCTCAGATTGAGTCGACCAGACGAGCTTCCCTGTGCGCACATCGTATAAATTTGTTTCGATGTAATAAGTTTTCTCTGTAGTATAGTAGCCATTGTTATAAAGGTTACCGTACCAAAAATCATAATAACCACCAAATGTTCTATAATAGCCAAAGGTGTTCACAGGATAAACAGAAACATTTGGAATGTATCTGGATTCTGACTTAGAATCAATCAGAGCAATGGTCAATATGGCTTCACTATTTGTTCCGGCTACTTTCTGCATAGCTAGATCTGAACGCTTGGGTTCCATACTTGCAAGATTAGGCGGAAAAACATCTATACTCTTTACACTCGTTAAACCTAGTGAAGTGAGTGATGAAGCAATTTCATCTTCCACTTTCTGACGAGCAGGAACATTATCTGTCATAACTGCCACAAATATTCTACTATACTTCTTCAGATCGACAGCGGGATCACGCCAAGATCCTGTAATCATACTGCTGGTTGCACAGCTGGAAAAAATAAGCACTATCGTGCAAATTTGTAAAATGAACTTTTTCATAATTATAAAATTTATTATTTCTTTTTTAACACTAATTCTCAAACTTGATTTCTAACTCATAAATTGGGACAATAGATTAATAATCGACAAATTGTTATAAAATAAATGCATTATTCGATACTTTTCGACTACTATATTTCAATCTAAGAACATAATTTAAGCCTATTTTGTTTAATAATTTTCATTACTATTATTAAAATGAAAAAATACTGGTTTCAAAAATGGTATCATGACTCTTTAATTTACTAAGTTTTCTAATAATGGATTTTGTAAAAAATTATATTTGTGTTTGAGTGTCACCCTAGAGAAGCTAAATTTACTGTTGAATAAACTCAATCTTTTCTTTCTGGTAAAGTACGATACCCGCCAAAAATACTCTTTTAAGGATTTGTTCTATTGGATACTATTTTTTGTTTGCATCATCTTAACTCAAAAAGTCAACGTTGATACGCTGTACTGAGAACTCTATCCTTACAAAATGGAAGACTAGCTAATCGTAAATCATAAATAGATAAAATTAAGTTTTAGGCTGTTTAAGAAAGACAAAGCCTTGTTCCATTTTATTGAAACAAGGCTTTATTTATGATATAATCACAGATAGAATTATTTTTGATATGTTTTCTTTACAAATGGTGCTTTAAGTAGATAATCTATACTTTGTTTTAGTCCAACTTCTAGATCTGCAGTTGTCTCTTCAAGCTCTACAAATATATTCTCAACACCTGCAATATCGGTATTAGCAAATATCGCATCAAAACCTACCATGCCACTCTGACCAATCTCACGGTGATCTTTAATATGCAAAGTAGTATATCTTCCAGGATATTTTTTAAAATAATCTACAGGACTTGCTTTTCCAATGATCGTCCAATATACATCCATTTCAAAAAAGACATTTTCAGGTTTAGTATGTTCAATCATGTAATCGAGCATAACCACTTTTCCTTCTACCTTTTCAAACTCATGGGCATGATTATGATATCCGTACTTAATACCATATTCACGGCAAAGTTGACCAATCTCATTGAGATATTGACATTCAGTATCAAGATCTTTTATTGTCTTTGGTAAATCTAACCATGGGGTAACGATATATTTAATTCCTGCTGCTTTGTGTGCAATGATAGTCTCTTTCCACCATGTTAAGGCTTTGGAAAAATCGCCTGAAGCTAATTCCTCTTGCGTTAAAGTTCTTGACGCATGTGAAGAAAGAACTTTCATGCCTGCTTTTTCTACATTTTTTTTGAATACTTGCGGTGTGGTATTATAAAACATACCGTCCTTATATCCTGCAGACTCAACTGATGTATAACCCATTTTAGCCAATTTTTGTAAAACTGAGAAATAATCAGCATTATACGTATCTGGCTGTACGTGACTTCCAATCATACTTCTAACAGAATATAACTGTAAAACTATTTCTTTTGTTCTTATTTGTTCTTGCGCCTGTACATTATTGAAAGTAGTACCCATACCCGTCACAGCTAAAAGAAGTGAACAGGTTAAAAATTTAAGTTTCATATATTAAGTTTTATTTTTTTTGTCTTAAACCAATGTTATCGGTTGGTGCCTAAATTCGTCTAAGCTCTTATCTGTAGTGGCTAAATTGGTAATCAATACATCAATTTGTTCTACATCACATACTTTAAAAGATTCTGTAACTCTTAAACGATCCTGATTTGCAAGAGCTAATACTTCTTTGCTGATGCCAGCATTGCTAACTTAACTTCTGCATCTTCTTTAACTACTGCAGATATGCCAAATTTCGAATCAACCACATGTCCCCATGAAATACAGATCTGCAATGTAACTTCTTGCCTCATTACAAGTTGTCTGCCCTAACGTGCTTGCTGTTTGTTTATGGTATTTCCCGCCCAATAAAATCAATTCAATATTGGGATAATTTTCTAGAATTGGAATAAGCATGGCATTGCTTGTTATAATTCTAAGATGAATATCCGCAGGCAGGTAATTAACAATAGCACATATTGTTGTTCCTCCATCCATAAAAAGAGTCATTTCTTCTTTTATAAACTGCTGTGCCTTAAGAGCAATAACATCCTTCTCTCTCTTTAAATAGCTGTTTCGATCTTCGAAAGTAAGCGGATTTTTAGAACGTTGAATTGCACCACCACGCACTTTAGATAAAAGACCTATTTTATACAAATGATCAATATCTCTTCTGACAGTATCTTCGGACACATCGAGCTTTTCTGCTAATGATTCATAGCTGACCATCTCCTCACTTTCTAGTTGATTTAATATAAATTCAAATCGTTTTTCTTTTAACATAGCTACTTACTGATATAAAGATTTGCTTACAGGATTCTCTATTATTTCTAACACAACTTAATTTGCAATATTATGCATTTAAATTTTAATTCGCAAAAAATTGCAAATTAAAATATTATAAAACTAAACAAAGCCCTGAATCCTCACTTTTTGCAATTCCAACTTTAATGCTATTGAATTCGTAAAATGTATGGCAACAAATCCGAGCTTTACTGAGGCCTTTACATTTTCAATGTTATCATCTATAAAAATGCATTCTGTTGCCAGTAAATTGTATTTTTGCAACAAAATTTTATAAAGCTTTTCATCTGGTTTAATAAACCCTTCTTCACCAGAAACAACAATGCCATCAAAATCTGCAATAAAGTCAAATCGATTTTTAACCAATGGGAACGTTTCGGAAGACCAGTTCGTTAAAGCATAGACTTCATAATGTTTTTTTAACTCCTGTAGAATAGCAACAGTACCATTAATTTCACCTTTTAGCATCTCCGGCCATCGTTTCCAGAATACATCGATTTCATTTTCAAATTGGGGATACTGCTTTTTCAGCTTATACATTCCTTCGTCAAATGATCTTCCCTTATCTTGTTGCAAATTCCAATCTGTAGAACAGACATTTTCTAAGAACCACTCCATTTGATCACTTTGAAAAAATATATCCCGATATACATATCGAGGATTCCAATCTAAAAGAACACCTCCGATATCAAAAATTACAGCTTTTATCATTATTATTATGTTTAAGCCGAAATTTCTAAATTATTCCCCTCCGGATCCAGCACAACACTCTCATAATATCCGTCACCTGTAGTACGCGGCTCACTTGCAATTGTAAAACCGTCATTTCGGAACCTTTCTGTCAACAGATCAACAGCCTCAGTTCCCCCTATTGAAATAGCAAAATGTGCAATTCCTTTGTTAAAACCTCTTTTTGACGGTTCATCAAGAATATCGGGTCTGTTCATAAGTTCTAAGCGCGTAACGCAAGTACCAAACTTGAGAAAATATGATGTAAAGCCATTTTTTAAATTCCTATATTTCTCACTACATTCTAAGTTGAAATAAGTCAGGTAAAAGTTGCGCATTTTTTCCAAGTCATCTACCCAAATTCCAATGTGTTCAATTTTCATGTTCATCTTATTATTGTTTAATTGTTTTGCAAACATATGCAAGTTTATATAAATTGCATATGTTTGCAAAACAATATGAAGTATTAGAAAATTCATTTAGAAAAATAATAATGATAGAAAATCAAACAAAAAAAGCAAAAAGAGCAACCCAATTCATTTTTTAGTGTGTGGATTAGCAATTTCAAGCTGGGCACCAATGGTACCATATGTAAAGGAAAGATTGGATATTAACGAGGCCGAATTAGGATTATTACTTTTATTTCTTGGCTTGGGCGCCGTAATTATGATGCCAATAACAGGTCTTTTATCAAAACGCTATGGTAATAAAATTGTGATTCTATGTACAACAGCAATCATTGCTCTTACACTTCCTCTACTGCTGATTATTTCATCTGCTTCACTAATGGCATTGTGTATATTTATTTTTGGTGCCAGTATTGGCGCCATAGATGTTGCGATGAATTCTCATGGTATACTAGTTCAAAACAAATATAATCGTCCGATTATGTCTTCATTGCATGGTCTTTTCAGTTTGGGAGGCCTATTTGGATCCCTTGGTTTAGGATTTTTAATTAAAATGGGATTGATTCCTCAAATAGCAGCAATTTCAATATCACTCCTGTTATGTTTAATTGTTATTAGTCAATTCAACTATTTATTTGATCATGCTACAGAACAAAAATCTCAGATTATACATAAACCAGAAAAACAGCTAGAACATAGTTCAAAAAAACTGATTTTTAATAGAACAGTACTTTTTTTGGTCTACTATGTTTTGCCAGCTTTCTCTCAGAAGGCGCTATGCTAGACTGGAGTGCTGTATTTTTAAAAGATATCAAAGATATTGATGTCGAATTTACCGGAGCTGGATATGCCACTTTCTCTATTGCTATGGCTAGCATGCGATTAATGGGGGATCGTTTGGTTGAAAAATTAAATGCAAAAACAATGGTCATTGGCGGTAGCCTGCTAGCAGCTCTAGGGTTGATAATAGCTATTTATTCAATCTGGATGCCTTTCGTTCTTTTCGGCTTTCTATTGTTAGGAATAGGTTCTGCAAATCTTGTCCCCTTGTTTTTTAGTGAGGCTGGCAGAATACCGACAGTCCCTACATCTTTAAGTATTCCAGCAATAACAACAATGGGGTATGCAGGTCAACTTATGGGGCCTGCTATCTTAGGATTAATTGCTCATCAATTCAATCTTGAAGTCGCATTTTTATTTTCCGCTACATTAATGGTATTAATTGCAGTCTTATATTTCTTTCGTAAGTAAAAGTGCAAATAGTAATACATGAATGAATTTGACTTTGGGTTTTAAGTTATTTTAAGACAATCGTTAATTTCTAACCTAAATATTTAAAGAAATTATTTACTGCCAATAAACCCTATGACATTGAAATTAAAAGCTACAAAAAAACCATTCAACAGAGTTTATTTAAGGGAATTATCTTAACGTCAGCTTCGCTATTTTTCAAATTATGGGTAACTAAAAAAGAACGACAAGAACAAATAAATCACTCTGCTCTTAAACTGAGAGCATAAAGGGGCTAACGAAAGTTGGCCCTTTTAATTATTAATAATAACTCGCAAAATAATAACTGCAGAAGTAAAGATCCCGATTCGATATTAAATCACGCTATGATGAGACAAATCTCAAATTTTCCATCCGATCAAAGTTGGGAATGACATGAAATTGCCGGTTCAATTTTTGAAATCAAATTATAATGGATATATTCAAACATAACTTAC
This sequence comes from Sphingobacterium sp. IITKGP-BTPF85, assembly GCF_001006065.1. Classification (NCBI taxonomy): domain Bacteria; kingdom Pseudomonadati; phylum Bacteroidota; class Sphingobacteriia; order Sphingobacteriales; family Sphingobacteriaceae; genus Sphingobacterium; species Sphingobacterium sp. IITKGP-BTPF85. The sequence goes on along the minus strand of NZ_ASZT02000034.1, from coordinate 35,993 downwards.
TCAAAATCAAACTGCAATAAGAAACACATTATCTAAACAAATTCAGCTCATTTATGAAAACACAAGAATTATTAGCAGTGACAACTATCCTCTCTGGTCTCATGTCGGGCTTCTTTTTTGCATATACATTTTCAGTAAATCTGGGACTTGCCAAACTAAATAACAAAGAATACCTCACAACGATGCAAAGTATTAACAAAGAAGTATTAAATCCAATTTTTTATATTAGCTTTTTTGGCACTTTGTTTTCACTTGTTATATCTTCGATCATATATTTCGATATTCATTCGCCTAAATTTTTTCTGATATTTTTTTCATGTATAAGTTATATAATCGGTGTATTCGGCATAACAGCTGTACGGAATGTGCCATTGAATAATAAAATAGAACTATTTGATATCTCAAAAGCATCGGAAGAATCATTACAGAAAATGAGAGTTATCTTTGAAAAGCCCTGGCTGTTTTGGAATAATATAAGGACATTAGCTTCATTCATAGCTTTCGTCTGTCTGGTCATAGCTTTGACTTTCCTAAACGACTGATTTAGATCCTTATAAAAGAGACAATATCCTATCAACAATTACACTATTTAAACAGCAATTAGCAAGATCCGCTACTAACTAAAACAGAAATACTAACTGAAGATATTTAATTTTAACACATGACCTTATTACAAACTGTACATTTTTACTCTCCTAATTTTTCAATTGTAAGACTATAATTAATAGACTAATTTTAAATTTACTGCCTTTTTGTAAAAAAAGGAGCTATTTATCATCTACTTAGTGTAATTTTGTAGTTTAAATTATATTAAAATGCCATATCAAACTGTTTTTGTTGAATTTTATGAACACGTAAAATTAAGTATCAATCAAGGAACTTTTGCAAAACTTACCTTGGCCAAAACAATTGGAGATACTGACCTTAAAAATATTTATGTCCGTCTTCATATTTTAGAAACCGGAGGGTATAAACTTGCCTTAACATTGCGATACAAAACAGAAGAAATTGAGAGCTTTCACACTCTTGATGAAGCACTGACAATTTTAAGTTCATACCTTAAAAATCCTTTTATAACTGCTTTGCTTTTCACTACCGAAATGGATCTAACATTTAAAATCAACAAAAAAAATGCAGGAAGTCTTACAGAACAGCCCCCTACATTTAAAAATGCTTCACCAGTAATGTTAGAAATGATTGAAAAAGGGATCGTAAAATTATAATTTGGATCTCCGTGAAAGGATTTAATCCTTACTGCTGGCAAAAGCTATTCATGACTATTTCAAGTAAAGGCCTGAACAATAAATGATATGGAAAATATTATAATGATCAAAATAGCGGAAAAGGTCATAAATTTCGCTTTACAAGCCGAAACAATTTATATAACAACAGGTTAATAGAGTTCTCAAACCTTACTCTCCCGGTATTTGAAAATAGGGTATGTATCACAGCTATTCTTTAAAAGTATATCTTAAAGAATAGCTTCAGAAAATTTGTTACGGTTTTTTTTCTTAGTTGCAACGATAGAATAAATCATCGGTATTTTATTGTCCAAATGCTTAATCCGATATTTTTTAGTTTCGAACTCAATCATGTTATTAAAAACATCATAAGGCGAATAATCGTATTCCTGAAAATCCACAACTTCCATTTGGTGATTGAGCAAACTGCGCACAACTTCACTCATACTGTGATTCCAAGTTACATAAGACTGAGAGATAGTTGCATCTTTGTCTGCATAGGTTCCGTTTTCTGTTTCCACAATGGGAGCCACATTAAAATAATTATAACCAATTTTATCGAAATTATCATCGAACATCCAAACAACTGGATGAAACTCAACAAAAATAAATTTTCCTTCTGGCTTCAAAAAATGCGAAATTAATGCTGCCCATTTCTCTAAATCAGGCAACCATGTTATGGTACCATAGCTTGTAAAAACAATATCAAACTGCTTATCTAAATGATTTTCTAAATCGTACAAATCACAGCAAATAAACTGGGCATCTAAATCTGTTTCTAAAGCAATTCTTTTTGCACTTTCAATAGCTTTGTCAGATAAATCAACACCTGTAACTTTCGCACCAAGTCGACCTAATGAAATGGAGTCCTGGCCAAAATGACATTGTAAATGTAGAATACTTTTCCCTTTAATATCTCCGAGTATTTCTAATTCTATGGGATTGAGTGAGCTTGCTCCTTTTAAAAATCCTTCAAGATTGTAGAACTCTGATTTTAAATGCGTATCAGTTCTATTATTCCATGAATGTTTATTTATTTCAATATAGTTATCTTCAGTTTCCATTTAACTTTTGTTAAAAAACACAATCATTCATTAAATTATGACTTATGCCCGTTTATAATTTTCCCACCTTGGTTAAGGCTAAATTACAAAAAATTACAGGAACAATGTTGGATTTGATATGGTAAACCTGTTGGTTTCCTATAGATTCTTATCTACAATTCATTTTTCAAAGCTAACTTAGCTTTTACATAAGATGAACAAAAACACAGGCAACAGTAAGTTTTTTTTAGTATTTTATTTAATACACCTTTACTCTTCAGGAATAAGATAAATTAAACTTATTTTTGAGTATGAGCATATTTACATACCATTTAGTAAAGACATCCTATTTATCAGCTTTAAAGGCCATTTTATCTCCGCCTAAGTCATTTCATAATTCGGGATTAATTCATATGGAATGTATGACAGCAATGACATTAGGCTCTGCTATCACATCTCCTTCTCGACTTTTTTCTAAACAGGTTGCTGTATTCGCACAGTGGAACGATGAAGAATCCGTTGACCAATTCTTAATCGAAAACAAATTTGGGAGAGTATTGTCCAAAGGATGGCACACACGATTAATTTTTCTAAGGCAATGGGGGGAAATAACTAAATTCCAGATTCCGGAAGTAACACTTGAACTCGAACCTCTTGATAGCCCCGTTGTAGCAGTAACCTTAGCTCGCATGAAATTATTTGAAATTCCAAGATTTATACGCTGGGGCAAACCCGTAGAAAAACTGGTCCGTGATCATCCCGGCACTACTTTTCTTTGGCATCGATAAGACACCCGAGAACTGTTTCTACATTTTCAATTTGGAAATCCCAAAAAGAAATGACTGATATGGTTTTAGGCATAGTAATGTTCATGCTCCGACAAGACATGTCGATGCAATGAAGGAACGAAAACGCAAAGATTTTCACTTTGAATTTACAACTTTGCGATTTAAGCCTTTATCTGAATTTGGTGAATGGAATGGACGTAACAACCTCATACCTCTTCTATGATCAAAATAAGTTTCGCCCATCCGATGCAAAAGATTCAAGATTGGATTACACAACAATGGGTAATTCTATCCGGTCGAAAAATTGACTCAAAAAATGATAACTGGTTAATGGGTCCATTTGGTAATTTGGAAGCAATTGATAAGAACTATATCGATAAACTTGCTAAGCTAGAAAATCTAAGAATTGATACTCCATCCGAAATGCATGGATTGATACCAACAATGAGCCAACTTCATTTTTCTCCGCATGAATACGCCCGATTATCAGCTAAAGTGATTGATTTTTATGAACGAACAGGACATTATGATCTAAATGTTTCAGTAAAATGGAATTCTTTTTTTAAAGTTTTTGGATTTCTGTTAAAAAAATTATTCAGTAATAGGTTAAATCAATTAAATATCCCAATCTATGATATGCAAAATTCGGAATCTATTACAAGCGAAATAGTAAGACTTTTGGATGCCAAAACGAACCAAATTAAATATATATTCTGGCTCAGAAAAATTGCATCAACTGGCAAAGGAATATATTCTGGAGCATATGGGATCTGTCAATTGCCAAGTGGCCGGTATTGTGTAAAAGCTATTTTCCCATTACCTCATGGTAATGCCACCGTTATTATGGCTCCTAAAGTTGGCGTAAATGGTGAATTAGTATTAAATTCGTCTGGTCAACGTTTTGGTGATGCAGGTTTTTATTTTTTGCTAAAAGATTCTAAAGGTGAGCATTGGTCAAAATATATCCGTTCATTCCGTGATGAATTAATCATAAGCGAAGCTGATAAACAATTGACTGCAACACAAACGCTAACCTTATGGAATTTAAATGTTTTGAAATTTAATTATGAAATATTTCAAAAACAATAGCCTACTAATTGGCGAAAACAATCTAACTAAATAAAACGTCATTAAAATAGCGAATCAAAGAATTTCATAGTTCTAACATCCTTTATAAAATTCGAATAATTCAGAATTGTAGGTGGTCAACAGGATCAAATAAATCATTAATAGCGGAATCTAGCTCCCGCTTTTATAACAAAATATAAATACAGTTTATTTTTAGGCGTCTAAATAGATACAATAAAACGAAATGTTTTACCTTTATAACCTGGATACAATTGTGCATTAAGAATTATTAAAAAGAACTTATGGTAGAGGAGAATGTCCTATTAGTTTTATCGCTATTTTTTGTCATGGCGATGCTATTTGTAGTAAGTCAAAGGATCAAAATTTCGTATCCCATTTTATTGGTCATTGGAGGTTTAGGCATCTCGCTAATTCCAGGCATGCCCGTGATCAGTATCAATCCTGATTTGGTATTTTTAGTGTTTTTACCACCTCTCCTATTTGAAGCCGCCTGGTATACCAGTTGGGACAGTTTAAAAAAATGGCGACGATCCATTATGAGCTTAGGCTTTGGTTTAGTATTTTTTACATCTATTGCTATCGCCTACTTTTCCGTAAATATTATTCCGGGGTTTACTTTGGCGTTAGGATTTTTATTGGGCGGTATTATTTCTCCCCCAGACGCTGTCGCTGCGACATCAGTATTAAAAGGTGTAAAGATTCCTAAACGAGGATTAACACTGCTAGAAGGAGAAAGCTTGGTAAACGATGCGGCCTCTCTGACTGTATTTAGGTTTGCCATAGCGGTAATTCTTACTGGCCAATTTGTATTTCAAAAGGCGGCTTCGGAATTTGTCATATTATCAATTATGGGTGTTATCGTAGGTTTAGCAGTAGCTCATATATTATATTTATTTCTACGCTATGTTGCAAAATCTTCAAGTATTTCGACTCCGATCACATTAATCGCCCCATACATCATGTATCTTGTTGCTGAGCATTTTCATTGGTCGGGTGTACTTGCTGTTGTGAGTGGCGGATTATTTTTATCATTTCGTTCAGGCGATTATTTAAATCATCATACCCGAATTCAAACCAAGGAGGTATGGGCAACATTGGGATTCTTACTAAACGGATTTGTATTTATTTTAATTGGCTTAGAATTACCTGTTATTGTAGCAGGACTAGGTCAATATTCACAAGAGGAAGCTATAAATTATGCGCTCATTATTAGTGCTATTGTTATTGTATTACGAATAATACTGGTATATCTTTCAGAATATCTACCTCGCATGCTATCTAAAAAGATCCGATCAAGAGAGAAAAGTCCAGGCTGGAAATTACCCCTTGTCGTAGGTTGGCAGGTATGAGAGGTGTAGTATCTCTTGCATCGGCATTAGCTATACCACTAACGCTAAATAATGGGGAGCCGTTTCCTCACCGTAATTTAATTCTCTTTATCACCTTCGTTGTCATCTTAATTACATTAGTTTTTCAAGGACTGACACTCCCTATTCTCATCAAAATAATAAAGATGGATGATGTGGATGTGGAAGAACCTATAGAGAATCAGATTGACGAGATTCGGGTTCAATTGGCAAAAGATTCCATTGCCTATCTGGACAGCCACTACAGTAAAGAAATGGAAGAATACGAAACAATTGCTAGAATTAAAGAACAATTGTTGAGAAGTATCAAGGTATCTGAAAATGCTAAGCTAGAAGATAGGCGAGCGCAATTGACTGCTGTAAGAAGTCTTTACAATAAAATCATGTTAGAGATCGTAGCTGTTAGAAGAAATGGATTATACAAATTACGACAAGAAAAGCACTACGATAGCAGTATTATTAAAGATCTAGAATATACGCTTGATCTAGAAGAATCTAGATTAAAACGTAAATAAAAGAATAGATTTTTGTTCTTACGATATAATTTACAATAAATCATGACTAATGAAACTAAACAATTGCTTTCATTTGAAGCTAAATTAGAGATCATAGGAATTAATCCCTTCGTGTATTTGCCCCAGGAAGCTTTATCTGAAATCTTGAAAAGAGCAAAAAAAGAAAAAGGAAAAATTCCGGTAAAGGGCCGTGTAAATAACATCGATTACACACAGACATTGTTAAGATATAAAGGAGAATGGCGTCTTTACATAAACACAAAGATGCTAAAAAATTCACCCCAAAGAATTGGTGAACTTTTACAAATTACAATACAGATCGATACAGAAACAAGAATCATAACGCCCCACCCTCAATTGATGCAGGCACTACAAAATAATTCGGTTGCAGAAAAAAAGTTCAATGAGCTTACACACCATCCTTAAAATTAGAAATTATAAAATATATTTCATTCTTAAAAACTGAAGAAAGTATCAACAGGAATGTTGAAAAAGCAATAAATTTTTTAATGGGGAATGGTACATTTATTGGTCGAAAAAATTTAAATAAGACAAGGAATCATGATGAAATTCAAAAGCATAGTTGATTAATTAAATTCATTGCAGTAGGAAATCTTCACGTGGAGGATTAAAAGAATCGATAAGTTCACCTGCAGATATGCACTCACAACCATGTACTATATTTCCAGGAATGATGCAACTATCCCCCTCTTTCATGACATGTACAACATCACCAATAGTATAATGAAATACACCCGATTTAACGTATGAAATTTGTGTATGAGGATGTTGATGCAATTCGCCCCTAGCGCCTTCTTCAAATTTAACTTTAGTGAGCATCATAACTTGATTATGAACTGCAATTTGTCTTTTAACTCCTTGGCCTAGATCTTCCCAATCGTTTCTATTTTCAAAGTGAAAAACTTCATTTTCCATATGTTTTGGTATTTTTATTATATTTTTTCTGCTAATATATAAAGGATTCGTTCAATAAAAAATACCCTCTATTCATTCATGAGAACTAGCTGCGACCAAAATAGACCTCTCTTTAATTTAAACTATCAAATTAAAAAACTGCAATACATTTACTAAATTGTGATTAATCATAACTCATTTTTAATTATGAAAAAACATTAAGCGCTACGTTTCATCCACCACGTTTTTCTATTAATTTCGAAAGAAAACTGTTTATTTATTTTATAAATAACTGTGCAAAAGATCGCGATGAAAATGGTTGAAAATCTAAAAAAGTTCGAATAAGTTCCTCCTAAAACATTGGTATCAACATCAAAAATAAGCCAGTATAAATTCATGAAGCAATGTAAAAAAATAGCCGTCCATAAATTGAATTTCCATTCCGCATAAATCCACGCGAATAAAACTGAGCCTGAAAATGTCATTACAAATATTCCGATTAATTCGTTTATATCATTTCCCTGATACAAATGTGCGGAACCAAATAACAATGAACCTATAAATACAGAAGGAAAAAAACCTAGTCGTGTGTACCTGTATAATTGTCCAAAGAGAAAGGCTCGATAGCTAACTTCTTCAAAAAAAGCAGATGAGATTGTATTAACGATAATTGTATCAAAAGATAGTTCCTTGTTTAAAGGAAATTTCGCAATAAAACCGATTAACATGGGTAATGTGGTTATTAAAGCAAATAAAGTACCTGTCCATATACCGTTGGATATCCCCAGTCTTTCAGGAATGTTTCGATAGTCTTTGTGAAGAGCCGCGACAGTTATAAATAAAGGTATTAAGGTTATACTATATGTGGCAACATGTCCCAAGGCTTTTGAATGCGTTATTACGAATATTTGCTTTAATATAAAAGCAAAGAAATTGGTGTCGATGTAAAAGTAAATTACAAATCCAATAATGAAAACTAAATAAAACCTTAATCTGTCCATAGCTGTTATTTTTTTATAATCACGAAGATAAAAGACCTAAAATACCGTAGCAAAACAAAGTGGCGGCTAACAACAATTAGGGACGAACGGCAAACTCTTTTAAAAGAGGAATAACCGAACTAACGTAGTTTCTTGACACCGTTAATTCTCTATTTATATTCTTTAATGTTATTCTATATCCAGAAGTATTTCCTTTGAATTTCGTGACCTTTTTGAGATTCACAATCAATGAACGGTGCACTTTTCGTATGGTATCACACTGAATCTGGCTCAATAATTTAGTCAGAGAAATTCGAATTATTTCATTTTTAAGGATATCATTTTCATAAAAATGAAGAACACAATAATTATCAGCAGCTTCTGCAAAAACAAAATCCTCGACAGCTATTTCCTTGTAAAAATTAGAATATTCGGAAACGACACATAGTTTTAAATTACTTTCTATATCGAAATGACGATATGTTTCTGTAATATTTTCTTTTTCATAATTTTCTCCCTCTTCATTACATTGGCTTTCATTGCTTAGATAAATATACCTTGCCAAGATATAAATACATGAAACTGGAGTTCCTATTGCCGCGGAATATGCAAACATGTACAAAAAATTTTCAAATGAGAGCTGCACTTTACTTAAGAATAAAGTATTGTAGAAGTATGCAAATATTGAAATCAGAAATAAAATTAAAAAAATCTTTAAAATTTCTCGACCTGTTGTCCATTTCTTTTTCCATTGCATAGATAAGAAGTTGACAATGTAAAACGAAAATGTGGTAATAATTGCATAAGGAGCTAGTAATAAATATTTAGAGGTATGTTCAAATTGACTTGTACCAAAAGGTTGATATACAATCAAGAGTATGTAAAATGAAATACCTACAAGTGTTGACGTTAAAATAATTTCTTGATGTGATTCACTGTCTGGATAAGCAGCATCTAATATCATCGCTATTTTTGTTAAAAATGGTAATAACCAAATATCTAAAAGTTTAATAACACAAACAAATCCAACACTGAGAATTAATTTTTATATATGCTCCTTCATTTCATCATGTCTAAAAGTAATAGCGATGATTTACTCCTTCCACAGGATTAATATGGACATTTACCGCTGATTCAATGGTATTTACCGAACACCGCTAGACAAAATGAAATATTTCATTCAAATTCAGCTATAATTAAACCGTTACAAAAAACATATAAGTATCTTACCCTTAATAATCACTTATGAAATTAATCGCCGCTCTTTTCCTCATTACCTTTTTTGCAATATCCTCAGTCTTAGCTCAGGTATCGGAACGAAAATTGGTGGCCATTAACAATAAAAAAATGGCTTATCGTACATTTGGACTTGAAAATAGAAAAATCGACGAACCTATTGTTGTATTTGAGAGTGGACTCGGTTCTTCTGGAGGAAGTAATGGCAGTTTATTCCCATTTATTCAAGGTAGCTTTGCAGGTATTGTTTACGATAGAAACGGAATAGGTGAATCTGAATTAGATAGTGCAGTAAAAACCGATGCCGATGTCGTAAAAAGACTTCACGACTTACTGACTACTTTAAAAATAAGCCCACCCTACCTCCTAGTTGGACATTCAATAGGCGGGCCATTTATTCGTTTGTTTGCTTCAAAACACCCTGAAGAAATAGCTGGTTTATTTTTCATAGATCCAACTGATTTTATGCTGACCAAAGAAGAGGATGATGAAGTAAAGTTTAAAACAGGAAGTAAAACAGGATATCAGGAACTTTTGAGTATAAACCTTCAAAATATCATTAAAGACCCGTCCACATCGACAGGTTTCCGACATGAATTGAAGAGAGAGTTGGATGAAAGTACCCCCAATTTTTTCAAAAATTATACTTCTTTACCACCACTACCTGATATTCCGGTTACCGTAATGATTGCATACAATAAGCATATAGAACAATACGAAACTAAAATGAATGAAGAGTTGCAATTGGGTATCAACTTAATCCAGTGGTGGAAAGCACTCGATCACCTTCGTATAGAGCACTATGCAGAAATGATAAAAAATAACCGTAACAGTAAATTAATCTTATTACCACGGTACAGTCATGGTATACATCAACAGGATCCTAAATTAGTAGCTGAGGCTTTGATAGCGACATATAAGAGTTGTCTTCGATCTTATTAACAAAAATTAATGATTGAAAATTCACTTGTACGAGTTAGCTTACTGTAGTAAATAACTCTACATTATCTATAAGATCAATTCAATAACATAATTACTAAAACTATATGCCATGAAAATGGCATAGTTGAAAATAACAATAAAAGCCGCATCTCACGACGGGGCTTTTTACTTTATAAACATATGATACTTAATGGGGGTTTCGCTAGATATGTATTGAAGCAATCAACTACCCCCAGAATTGATTTGAACTAAAATTCTATTGATAAGTATGAATAGAAGCTATAACTTTCCAATTTCCATCTTCATTAATTAAGGTAATCAGATCAGTCTTCGTAAAAGACTCAAATTTCATGATAACTTTAGCAATCATATAATGTGCACATTCATCAATAATTTGAAGTGTCGTTTGACAGTTCATCTTCTCTCCACTCTGCTTTTTCAAAAAACTAATAAGTTCTGAACGGCTATGATTTGGATATTTTAAACCTTGCACGCGTTGACAAAAATCAGAAGAAAATAATTCCTCTACCCATTGAGATTGTCCCTCAGTCATGACATCAATGTAATGATGGATAGCTAGCTTTGCCATTGAAAAGTTTATGCTCCTTTTCACAGGTCTTCCGTCAGCCATAGTACAAAATGACAGTATAACTAAAAATGTTACTAAACCTATTTTTATTGAAGTCTTCATTGGTTCTTTTCTTATATGTTCCCTTTGAAACTAACATCCCTAATTAAAATGATCAAAGTGAATAGAGTACCTACAGCTTTGAATACATGAATGTCTGTTCTGAACTACATCACAACTTTGTAATTACAAGTTATTATTGGAAAGCAATATCCCATAAATCTAACTCTATGATAATTAGAGTCATTATTCTCTTATAATCATACTATCTCCAAGTTCTACAAATTATAAAAATAAAAAAAACCCTCCGAAACTTTTATTCCAGAGGGTTACAAATAATGATTATAGCAGTCGCAAAAACAAGTGCTAATATGAATTTACAATTAGTTTGTTATCTTAATCGATAGCTCATTCAATAGGGCCTTAGCTTCGTTTAGATTTGAATTCCAAACTTTAGTTCTTTCTGCACTATTTAACTTCTGGATCGCAGCTTCGAAACGCTTCAAATCCTCAGTCAATCCCTTCTCCTTAAGCGCTTTCTTGACGATTTGCACTTTTTCATAATCCTGAACACCTTCAAGTGTTCTTTCATAACGGATCGAGCTTCGCCCATTTGGATACACAATATAGGTATCACCTGCTGGCCAGGTACGGAATCGGGAATCTAAAATCGGGTTTTCTACCCATGAGTTGAATGCCCAATGCAATAATCCATCAAAATCAGCAGCTTCAGCATACCATCCCATGTAAGCAGACTCTGCAGGATCTGAAAACGTAAATTGATTTGGAAAATTATTCCCACAGTACACATAAAAAGTAGTGATCAAACCTCTTTTTTACGATCGAGCAGATCTTCATGAGAAAAGGGATGATTTGCGGCAATACTAATATCTTTACTGTCAGGATAGCGCTGATAGGTTTTCTGATTATCCGCATAAGAAACACCTAAAGTTGGTGCCACCTTTTTTAAAAGAGACAAAGCACCATCTACTTCTTCTTTTGTACGTTCGTCCATGGCGATATTTGTAATCCCCAACCAACCTTTTGAATCCAAATGTTTTACAAGGTCTTTTAAGAAAGGGGTCCATAATTCCTCAAATGCAGGTGTTCCTGGTTTTGCAACAACATTGACAACTTCATTTTTTGCTACATCGCGATAATGTATTTCATTATTCCATGGGACAATCGAATAAATATTGATCATTTTTTTAATGCCTAGGTCCATCATAAACTGAATCCAACGGTCAAATACTTTATAATCGTAAGCCCAAGTACCATCTGCATTTTTGTTCCAAACAATCATGTCAGCATACGGGTCATAAGTCTGCACATTCCATGGATCTTTGTTCATGGTTGCAGTGATCACTTTCTGTCCTGCATCAGCTAACATTTTCATAACAGGTTTCATAGCTTCAAAATGGGCATCACTCCACATTTCTAATCCATGCACACGTGCTACAGCCGACGGATGTTGCCATTGATCCAAATGGAAGACCCATTCACTAGGCTTTGGCAATATATTTTCTAAAACAGTAACTTTCAATGTTAATTGGTCAGTAGTCTTTCCTTTACTCTCGATGCGCACTTTTGCTTGATATTCTCCAGGGGTAGCATCACTCGGGATCTTCACCGTGAGCCAAACAGGACGTGCTTTGCTAGCTTCAAGATCGAATGCTGTTAGATCATCTAACATATCTGGTGATAATGAAGAAGCAAAATCCTCTTTCTTCCGATATCCACAGCCAGCGGCAAATTCATCAGTCATTACATAGCGAACGAAACGTGCTGAAGCAACATTTGAAGACATTTTAGCCCCCTTTGTACCTTTGAAATCTGATATAGTCACCTTGACATCCGGCGCAGCTCTTTCGTCCATAATAACACTTGTGATGAAACCCTTTCTCCACGCCATCCGACTATAGCATCGCTAGACTTCTTCTCTAAATCAGGAACCAGGGATTTAGGATAACGCTTATCTATTGTTACGAACGAGCTATGTAAGCCCTTTTTAACCGTGGACCAGTCAGACAATGCATCTTTCGTTGGATCCGCCATTTCTTGAAAATTCACCATTTCAAAGGCAGGTGTCTGTGCCTTTGCCGTTTGTACACTCCATAGCATTCCGACAAGAAGTGCTGACGCTAAAGTTTTATTCTTAAAGCTCATATTTATATAACTTATTTTTTCAATTCAGATTTACCATAAGGATGTGATTACTTTTTAAACAAGAAAATTTAATAAGTAATCACAAAATATATTTTCACAATATGAAGCAAACTAATTAAATTTTAAGATGTATACAAATGCTAAACAAGAACAAACGTTTGCTCATTTTTATCAACACGTTAATTCCAGACCTTTTGATCGTAAGCGGCTTCCCAAAATTGATACTCCAGTCTAGATGCTAAAACAAATGCTTCACTCATCTTACTACGAATAGCATCAGTCGTATTTGCGGCTACTTGATCGCACATAGCAATTGCTTGCCGTACAGAAATAGCAAAATCTTCTCCTCCGTATGTATCAATCCATTTTTGGTAAGGATTATCAACTATTTTTTCTTGTCTAGCAATATATTCTCCCACTTCTTTATATATCCAAAAACAAGGTAAAGTTGCAGCCATCCCAACCTCTATAGGATCTAGCGCTGCTGTACTTTTTAGGTAATGCACATAATGATGGCAAACAGGCTGAATATCACCTTTCTCGGTAACACCAAAATCTTTAAAATAAGAGTCGTGCAAGGCATTTTCGACAACAATTGCATTTTCTCCAAAACGCATATAGGATAGCGCATCTTGAACATCATGTGCCCGAGCACCAATAAGGGCTAATGCTCGACCAAAATGTTCAAGATAAAGCGAATCTTGAGCCATGTAAAATTGAAATTTTTCTTTCGGCAAATTTCCTGTCGTAAGTTCCTTTATAAAAGGCATGTCTAATATACACTGATATTCATCTGAAATACTATTCCAAACCTGTTCAGACCAATTCATATTTAATTTGTTTTTGAGGATTAAAAAAATGATTTAAAGGACCGTTGCCCATCCCTAATTGTACATCTGACCCTTGCTCTATTGCATTAAAAACATAATTTTGTGCTAAAGAAACGGCTTCAGATATTGTATTCCCCTGTGCCAGATAAGCGGCTATTGCAGATGATAGTGTACAACCGGAACCATGGGTATTCTTCGTTTTAATTTTTTTACTTTTAAATATTTCCGGTTGGCTATTCTTATCAAATAATATAGATTGAAGCGTATCTTGTTCCAGATGCCCACCCTTTACCAAGACACGCTCACAACCTAATGCAAGAATTCTTTCCCCTGCAGCGTACATATCTTCTAATGTTTCTACTGTCACCTTGGCCAGTATACCTGCTTCATCCATATTAGGTGTAATCAAATCTGCTAAAGGAAATAGTAGGTCGATCATTGCCGCAATAGTTTCTTCCTCAATAAGTTTGTGGCCACTGGTAGCAACCATAACAGGATCAAATACAAGGGGTACTTTTATATTTCTGAAGCGTCTGTGCGATCGTAATAACCAATTGTGGTGTATGCACCATTCCTATCTTTATGGCATCAGGAAAGACATCGTCCATAATAGATTCAATCTGATCTGCTACAGCTTCAAGTGCTATGGGATAAATCTTGCGCACACCCATCGTATTTTGTACAGGCAGTGCTGTCAATACGGAAGTAGCATAGCATCCTAATGCTGAAAAAGTTTTGATATCGGCTTGGATTCCGGCTCCCCCACTGCCATCGAAACCTGCGATCGTCAGCGTACTTGGATAACGGTATTTTTTCATTTCAAAATTTCATTTTTAAGTTCATAAGCTGCTTTTTCCGGATCTTCACTTCCACATATAGCAGATACTACAGCTAAACAATCGGCACCAGCCTGTATAACACGACGAGCATTTTGTATGTGAATATTGCCAATAGCAACCAGCGGTTTGTCTGTTCGTTGTCGAATATTCACAATACCTTCTAAGCCCCATTCTGTGATGGTATCCTTTTTGGTTTCAGTATTGAATACAGGCTGATACCCAAGTAATCGGATAATGGAATCTGCTCATTTTTCAACTGTTCAAGATTTTCAATAGAATAACCGACCAGAGGTCTTGGGCTATACCAAGCTTTTCTAATATGACTAGGAGAAATATCATGGTTACCTACATGAATACCAGCCGCACCCAATTCTTGGGCCACTTCAAGATTATCATTGATGATTAAAGGAATCCCATATTTGTCAGTGATCTCTTTCAATTGGTGGGCTTTTGCCAAGTAAAGACGGGTCGTTAGCTCTTTTTCTCGAAGCTGTATAATATCTACACCACCAATAATAGCGCGCTCCGCAACATGAAGATAATTTATTCCACGACAATCCTGCTCTGAAATCACAAGATATAACTGATAAGGAAAAGAAGTATCGAAATCCATTATATGCTAAATTTTAATGTATTCCCAAATTCAGTTTCAGTGATGTTATATAGCTTATCAAGAAGTTTAACCTGCAGACTACCCGGTCCATCACTTTCCTTTTCAGCTAGTTCTCCAGCTACTCCCATGAGAGCCATTGCAGCAGTTACTGCCTCTGTTTTATTGGCTATTACAGCTATAAAGGCTCCAACAATCGCACTTGCAGAACATCCTAACCCGGTTACCTTTGTCATCAAAAGATGTCCATTTTTTAGATGAATCTCCTGACTCCCAGAAATCACAATATCAGTTTCGCCAGAAATACAAACAACGGAACCATATTGTCGATGAAGATCTAATGCGGCTTTAACTGCTTCACCACTTTGAGAAGTACTATCCACTCCTTTCGTCTTTATAAGATTAGATTTGTTTAGTGCAATAATTTCAGATGCATTACCTCTTATGACAGTTGGTTTTTCACGAAGCAATTCTTTTAGAATATGATCGCGATAAGATGTCGCCCCCGCTCCAACAGGATCTAAAATCCAAGGTTTCCCTAATTGAGAAGCAGTATTTGCAGCCAATAACATAGATTCTGACCACACTTCATCTAATGTTCCTATGTTAATAACAAGTGAATCGCTGATCGTGACCATCTCGACTACTTCAGATTTAGCATGAGCCATAATAGGTGAAGCTCCAACAGCCAATAAGGCATTGGCAGTATTATTCATGACGACAAAATTAGTAATGTTATGTACGAGTGGCGATTGTGCTCTTACTTGTTGGATATGCATCCAAAGTGTTTTCTCCATATTCATTTCATTTAATAAAAGATTGAATGCTTTAGGAAAAAACCACATACAAAACAGCACAGGTGTACTGTATTGCTTTTCCCTACGTCGGTATTAGCCGTGTCAGGTTCAAAGGGACTCTCTCAATTCTTTTTTAGAATACCCCTAAAGCATAACAAAGATATAAAATATAAACATTCATTCCCATCGCATGAACATTGACATTTTGAAATAATAATTATTATGTTGAGTTTATCTATAAAAAATCACATGACATAATTGTAAAAAAACACAACACATTGATTGTTTTGACATTAAAAACCATTCTGATCACAAAAAATTCCATCAACAGAAAGCAATAAATTACAAAACTGCTGTTACATGAAATAAAAATAATATAGCTGTTGCTCTCGATAATTTTAAATTTAACATCCTAATTGTTACTAGACTTAATTCTAATTTTATCGTATTAAAACAAAAACAATCGGCTATACTTACCAATTTACATCGTGATGATTCAGTAGATCACTATTTCGGTTCAGAAGCTATTTTCACCAGTTCAGTCAATTATTTCTTTCTTAAACCATCTAATCTTCTGTTATTTGTATTTGAAATTTTAATCATAAAAAATGGTAAAGCAAGAATTCAAAGCAACAAACAATTTCAATCTATATACAGCCGTATTTGCTTTCGGTTTATTATTTATTTCATGTGGCGGACAAAAACAAGATGGATCGTATGAACAACAAGCTGTTCCTGCTGATTTCATTGAGCTAAAAGAGTCTCCGACTACGATTGTAGAAACTTATCCTGGTACCATAGAGGGAACAGTCAATGTCGATATTAGAGCACAAGTTTCCGGTTACCTAGAAGTGACATATGTGAAGGAAGGACAATATGTACAAAAGGGGCAATCACTTTTTAAAATTAAAAGTGATGTCTTCAATGAGCAGGTGAATAACAGTAAAGCTTCGTTACAATCGGCACTAGCTGCACAGGCAAATGCACAGATTGAATTAGAAAAAATAAGACCTCTAGTTCAGGGAAAGGTTGTTTCAGACCTACAGCTAAAAACTGCACAAGCGCAATATGATGCAGCAAGTGCTCAAGTGGCACAAGCCAAATCAGCAGTGAGCTCTTCACAGTTAAACGCTGCCTTCGCAATTATCAAAGCACCAGTAAGTGGATATATAGGCCGTATTCCGAGTAGGGTCGGAAATTTGGTCACACCTTCTGATGTCAATCCATTGACAAGTTTATCTGAAATCGATCAGGTATTTGTTTACTTCAACCTCAATGAAGCAAAATTTATTGCTTTTATGAATGATAGAAAAACAGATGCCGGAATGAACACGGTAGAGATTATCATGGCCGACGGTAACAAATATAATCAAAAAGGTCAGGTTGAAATTGCAAGTGGTAACATTGATCGTAACACAGGAACGATATCACTAAAAGCGGTATTTTCAAATCCAGATAAAATTTTACGCTCAGGAGGTGCAGCGCGAGTGGTTTTAACTAAAAGTCTGAACAGTGCAATCAAGCTACCTATGGCAGCAGTGAAAGATATTCAAGACAAATTTTTTGTTTATGTCCTCGCTGACAGCAATAAAGTGGCAATGAAACCTATTGAAATAAATGGTAGAACAGGTGCAGATTATATCATCAAATCCGGCGTAAAAGCGGGCGATAAAATAGCCGTAAATAGTATTGACCAATTAACAGAAGGAATTGTAGTTCAACCTAAAGTAATCAGTCAAGACTCATTAAAAAATTAATTTTTAGACGAGTATCAACATGTTAAAAAAGATTATAGATAGACCAGTAATGGCCACCGTTATTTCGGTTGTGCTATTAATATTGGGTGTTATAGGATTATTAAGACTTCCTGTAACAAGATTTCCAGATATATCTCCACCCACCGTAATGGTTTCGGGGAGTTATCCTGGTGGGAACAGTGAGGCCGTGATCCGCTCAGTGGTAACACCACTGGAAGAGCAGATCAATGGTGTGGAAAACATGCAGTATATCAAGTCTACTGCAAGTAATGATGGTTCTTTTTCCATTTCCATTATCTTCAAACAAGGTGTCAATCCTGATCAGGCCGCTGTAAACGTGCAAAACAGAGTACAGCAAGCAACGCCGATACTTCCAGAGGAAGTAATCCGGATGGGGCTTACGACCTCAAAACAACAGAACAGTATGATCATGATCTTCAACGTGTATACGGATGATAATGAAAAATATGATGAGTTGTTTCTTCAAAACTATGTCAACATCAATGTCATACCACAGATTAAACGTGTACCCGGTGTAGGTCAGGCACAGGTTTTTGGTTTAAAGGACTATTCAATGCGTGTTTGGCTCAATCCGCAGAAAATGGCTTCTTATGGTTTAGAACCTGCAGATGTAAGTAGAGCCATCGGCACTCAAAGTTTAGAGGTGGCACCCGGTAAATTGGGTGAAGAATCGAATGCTGCACTGGAGTACGTAATGCGTTATAAAGGTAAAAAAAGCCAACCTCATGAATATGAAAATATCGTTGTTAAACGTGATGGTGAGCTTTTGGTACGCTTAAAAGATGTAGCTCGTATAGAATTTGGTTCTCTTAGTTATAGTGGAAATACAACTATGAGCGGTAAAAACTCAGTTACTGTTGCAATTCTGCAAACTACAGGATCTAATGCAAATGACATCGAAATCGGTGTACGCGATGTATTAAAGAGTGCTTCCAAAAACTTTCCTCCTGGCGTAGACTATACCAGTTTGATGAGTACAAAAGAGCGTTTGGACGAAGCAACAGGCCAGGTGAAATCTACTTTGATTGAAGCATTTATTCTGGTATTTATCGTCGTATTCTTGTTTTTACAGGACTTTAGATCGACTATTATACCTGCAATTGCTGTACCGGTAGCGATCATAGGAACATTTTTCTTTCTGCTTGCTTTTGGTTTCACAATAAACGTACTGACACTCTTTGCACTTGTACTTGCAATCGGTATCGTCGTCGATGATGCCATCGTGGTCGTCGAAGCCGTCCATAGTAAAATGGAAGGCACAAACATGACCGGAAAAGAGGCAACTCATAGTGCTATGGGTGAGATCACGGGTGCAGTTGTATCGATTACTTTAGTTATGTCTGCGGTATTTATACCGATCGGATTTATGACAGGTTCTGCAGGTATTTTTTATAAGCAGTTTGCCTATACATTGGCGATTGCAATTATTATATCGGCGGTTAATGCGTTAACCCTTACTCCTGCCCTTTGTGCCTTATTATTGAAAAATAATCATGCCGAGGGTCATCATGGAGAAGTCGAAAAGAAAGGATTTGGAAAACGATTCTTTACTGCATTTAATGCTGGATTTGAGAATTTAACAGGTAAATATATCAAAGGATTACGGTTCTTAATTGTTAAAAAGTGGATCGGTGCAGGTTTAGTTATTGTGATTACTGCACTAGCAGGCTGGATGATGATCAGTACACCAAAAAGCTTTGTTCCGATGGAAGATGATTCATTTATTATCTTCAGTTTAAGTATGCCTCCGGGTACCGCCTTAGATCGGACAACTGCCGCTGCTGCACGTATAGATGATATGTTGGAAAAAGAAGAATCAGTACAGAATAGTACCATTATTACAGGCTTCAACATTCTATCAAATAGTGCCAGTCCAGCATATGCTATGGGTTTTATCAAGTTGAAAGATAAGAAAGATCGTGGTGCGGAGAAAGATATTGATGTGATTTTAGGAAATCTAACAGCAAAGTTTGCAACTGTTAAAGAAGCAACTATAATGGCCTTTAGAAGCCCTCCAATAGACGGATATGGGGTTACAAGCGGTGCCGAAATCGTATTACAGGATAAAAGTGGAAAATCGCCAGAAAAACTGAAAAAGATGTCCGATGAGGTTATCGGACAAATTATGCAACAACCAGGGGTACAATTTGCTTATACAACATTCCGTACCGATTTCCCCCAACTTGAACTTGAAGTTGATGAGGATAAAGCGCAACAAATGGGTGTCGAAATCAGTAACATGATGAACGTAATCCAGACCTATTTCGCAGGTGATCAATCCATGAACTTTACACGATTTGGTAAATTCTACCGTGTCAACGTAAAAGCTGATGGAATATTCAGAACAGACGAAAATTCGTTTAATGAAATATTTGTCCGTAATGACCAAAATCAAATGGTTCCTGTGAAATCACTGGTTACACTACATAAGGCGTATGGTCCAGAATCCTTAAGTAGATACAACTTATTCAATGCGCTGACCATTAGTGTAGTGCCTCTACCCGGCGCCAGTAACGGAGAAATCATGGATAATCTGGAAAAAAATGTATTAAGCAAGTTGCCGTCAGACTACGGTTACGAATGGACTGGCTTAAGTTTAGAGGAAAAGTCAGCAGGAAATCAAACGTTAGTTATCTTATCGTTGTGTCTCCTATTCGTTTACTTTTTATTAGCGGCACAGTATGAGAGTTACCTTTTACCACTTGCAGTATTGCTATCTATTCCAACAGGTATTATTGGTGCATTTGCATCGATTAAAGCCATCGGATTGGATAATAATATTTATGTACAGGTAGGATTGATTATGCTTGTGGGATTATTAGCTAAAAATGCAATCTTAATTATTGAATTTGCCGTACAACGGCGAGCTGCAGGTTATTCTATTGTAGAGTCTGCCATTGAGGGTGCAAAATCAAGATTACGTCCTATTATCATGACATCTCTAGCTTTTATTGCTGGTATGATTCCATTAATGTTTGCTACGGGCGGATCTGCAATGGGTAATAGATCGATCAGTACGGGCGCCGCAATAGGGATGCTTTCAGGCGTAATATTAGGTGTGTTTGTCATACCGATCCTTTATATACTCTTTCAATATCTTCAGGAAAAGGTATCGGGTAAAAATAAAAATCAAAAAATTCAAAGTGTTGAATAATGGCATTATCTATAAATAATATAATTTACGGTATTGGAGTGGCAACTTTGTTGTCCTCATGTTCTGTAAACAAAAAATATAGTCGTCCAGAGTTGGAGACTCCACAAAGTTATAGGAATACGGTTGAGGTGACAGGTGATACCATTAGTTTGCCCTATAAAACTTTCTTTAAAGATACTTATTTGACGGCTTTGATCGATAAGGCACTTGATAAGAACAAGGATATATCGATCGCTATGATGAGTCTCCGTCAGCTGGATCTTTCCTATAAACAGGCAAAACTGGGACTTCTTCCAACAGCTGATCTTTCGATATCTGCTGCACGAAACTACCTATCAAAAAGCTCTTTGAACGGTTCTTTGAGTGAGCAGTTTACAGGAAATCAACACATGGACGATTATTCTGCTTCTCTTAATATTTCTTGGGAAGCGGATATATGGGGGAAGTTGCGTTGCAAAAAGAATCTGCAAGAGCAAGCTTCTTCATGCAACGTGAAAATTTATCAGCATTGCGAACACGTATTGTAAGTCAAGTCGCACAGGCTTATTACAATTTGATTACTTTGGATGAGCAACTTAAAGTTGCTTCGCGAAACATTGCTTTGAGCGATACGACTTTGCACATCATAAAACTTCAGTTCGAGTCTGCGCAAACCAATTCACTGGCGGTGGATCAAGCTGAAGCCCAGAAGAAAACTGCTGAATTATTGGTACCCCTTGCTAAGCAAAACATCGCACTACAAGAGAATGTACTGAGTATTCTTTGTGGGTCTTTTCCAGATAGCATATCACGAGCAAACACAATGGATACGACACCCTTTGTGAAAAGCTTTCCAATAGGTGTTCCTGCCGATATGCTCAGTAGACGTCCTGATGTTAGAGCTGCAGAATATGCTGTGGTAGTTGCTAACGCAGGTACTGGTCTTGCAAAGGCTCAGATGTATCCTTCTTTGAGATTAACTCCTTCTATTGGAACAAATTCATTCCAATTTGAAAATTGGTTTGATTTACCTGGTTCATTAGTAAAGAATATTGCTGGTAACATTACCCAACCTATTTTTCAAAATAAGAAGTTAAAAACAGCTTATGAAATAGCAAAAATCGAACAGGAAAAATCTGCCGAACAATTTCGTCTGGCAGTCATGACTGCTGTGAGTGAGGTATCTGATGCTTTAGCAAAAAGAGAGTACGCAAGCCAACGTATTACACTGATAGAACAGAAAAAAACGGCATTGCAAAAGGCTGTTAGTGATGCAATGTTGCTGTATAGAAGTGGAATGGCAACATATCTTGAAGTTATCACTGCACAGAATAACTCCCTTCAAAATGATCTAGAGGCCATTTCGATTCAAAAAGAACAATTTGATGCTTCAACAGATCTTTATCGTGCATTGGGTGGAGGAACAGAATAAATAATCATAGCATATCAAAAAAAAGGATCGACATACAATCGATCCTTTTTTTTGATAGCATAATATCCCCTATCTTACCCTTGTATCAATCCAAAACAGATCATGCATAGGCAAGACATCTTGTGGCGCAATAAGATTGTAGATTAATTCGTCAGTATCACCAGAAATATGCCAGGTATGATCATCTCCCCGAACAGCCAATACTTTTAAAATAGCATCTTCATCACAGACCCAAATATCAGATTCTACGACTGCGACATTGTGCATCATAAACCACTTATGTGCTTGAGTAGCATCAAGACAGATTAAAGATCGAGTCAAAGACTCCAAATCATTCATTCCTACAGCAACATGTTCAGGATAATGTAATTGCAGATAGTCCAGATACATACTATGATCCCCAGTATGCAGCGCATAATTACGGATAATCAATCTTTGCGGGTCGAATGAAAAATCATAAACTTCCGGATTGGCTACAAATTGATAATATTGATTATAGATGTGAAGCCGTTGGTTCAGTCTTAAATAATGATCATCCTCAATAAATACCTCCCCATCAAGCTGCTCATCTTCCGCATTTAACAAAGCATCTTCAATAACAAGGACAGCCGGTTCCTGAAAACTCAATACATTTGTTTTACTATCTAGCTGTAGCAGATAATCCCATACATTGGGCACACTGATCGGATACCAGGTAGGGTTCTCATCATCAATCCTATTCTTAGAGGTTAATATATTATATCCTTTTGACTGCAGGTCTAACAGGATGGATCTGGTCAGAGTAGCAAACTGCATAACGTGATCTTTAGGTTGTTCAACTTAATTTATTAAAAAAAACAAAACACGAACCATTGCAGATCAGATGTTTAAGATTAAACACATAACTGATAAAGTTGTTTTAGTAAAGTAGGTTGGTTAGATAATGAGATCAGAATAAATCTAGAAACCAGATATTTCAGGCATCAATTTTTTTAATAGTTTTTAAGAGATTAAAAAACAATACAAATATCAACTTATAATTTTCTGTTTTTAATATTGTTCAATGTAAAATTTCCATGGCTGAAGAAGCTAGCAGTAATTATATGTAAACATTTAAAATGATACCATAGCTATTACAGAAAATAAAAATTACCATCATATCGCTAAATAATACAATTAATTTATAAATTTGTAATATTGAAGAATTTGAAGACTCATATTGGTATTATCTTGTTAATCTGTCTTGGCTTTTTATTGTTGCCAAGTACGGGCTATTCCTGTGAAAAGGATAGTACTAAAAAGCAACATACTTCAACTGCGCACGAACAGCACACTACCCATTCAAAAACAAATAATACCTGTTCAGATAATACTTCTAAAAAAGCTGATCACGGAGACTGCAACCATAGCAAGTGCGATCATGTAACATGTAGATGCCTCTCTTCTTCTTGTTCCGTTTTCTTAACCATTCCATTTGATATAAATCTGAAAGAATTTTCTTTTGTTGCCAAACAAAAATTCGGATTTCAGCAAAATAATTATTATTCGGAATTTTCAAACATCTGGTTACCTCCCAAAATAGGTTAAAAAGGGCCCTTAATGCCCAAAGTACGTCTTATCAAAAGCTATAATCAGCTTTTGAAAATCCTTAATTTATATTATTTTAATTATTAAAATCATGAAATCTATATCAAAAATATTGGTAGTAATCACTGTATTATTATCATCTATAAATACATATGCCCAAATTAATAATACAAAAACTGAAACCGTCAATATCTATGGAGAATGTGACATGTGTAAAAAAACCATTGAAAAAGCAGGAAATAGCAAAAATGTCGCTCAGGTAGAATGGAATGTTGATACAAAAAAAGCTATAATCAGTTATGATACTCAAAAAACGAGTAGAGAAGAAATCTTAAAGCGTATTGCCTTAGCAGGTTATGACAGCGAAGATTTTCTAGCTCCTGCGGATGTATATATAAAGCTTCCTGAATGTTGCCAATATACAAGAGAATTAAAGACTGGCACCAAAACTGATGCCATGCAGCTGAAAGATCATAATGAGATGTCCAATCATGCAACGCATGAGGCAACCACAAAAAGCAAAAATCCATTGCAGGCAGTTCTTGATAGCTATTTTTCGGTCAAAGATGCTTTAATAAAGACTGACGCGACAGCTACCTCCACCCAAGCAACTGTCTTACTTTCGACTGTTAAAGCAGTAGATATGAATACACTATCTTCTAAAGAACATGATGTATGGATGAAAGGAATCAGTGACTTAACTGCTCATGTAGAAAGTATTTCCAAATCTAAATCCGTTCCAAAACAACGTGAATTATTTGCAAATGTTTCCAAAACAATTTATGATCTAGCAAAAGTATCTAAATTGGAGAGTCCTATTTACTACCAGCACTGTCCGATGTTTAACGCAGGAAAAGGTGCACATTGGTTGAGTAAAGATAGTGACATCAAAAACCCATACTTTGGTTCTAAAATGTTGACTTGTGGTAGCACAGTGGAAACGTTGAATTAATAAATACAGTTCTAAAATAAGATAGACAACGTATATCATATTCTTATATGCTATATGTAACTATTAAATGCAGAAAAAACAAAAATACTTATTCACTGGTTAAAACATCAGGAATAACTTCCACTAAAAAATAAATAAACAATGTATATAGCTAAGCATGTATCTATAAAAGCGTTACAGACATTGATTATGCTCATTTGTGCAACAACTGCGTTTGCACAAAAAGTTGTCAAATATGACCTTTATGTTCGAGATACCATTGTCAATTTTACAGGGAAAGAAAAACGGGCAATTTCGGTTAACGGACAAATTCCTATGCCCACTCTTACATTTACAGAAGGTGATACTGCCGAAATTGTGGTGCATAACCAACTAAAAGAAAATACATCTTTACACTGGCACGGCATATTTTTGCCTAATAAAGAGGATGGAGTACCCCATCTTACCCAAGAACCGATAAAACCCAATACAACATATACCTATCGCTTTCCTATTATCCAACATGGTACACATTGGTATCACTCCCATTCGGGTTTACAGGAACAGATCGGTATGTACGGCAGTCTCATCTTGAAAAAAAGAAGTGATGATAAAACTTTCAGAAAAGGAATTGACGATTTACCTACTATACCAATTATATTGAGTGAATGGACAGACCTAAATCCGGATAACATACATAGAATGCTGCATAATGCGAATGATTGGGCCGCCATCAAAAAAGGTGCTACCCAATCTTATGCCGAGGCTATTAAAGAAGGCCACTTTAAAACTAAAGTCAAAAATGAATGGAAACGTATGATGGCTATGGATGTAAGTGATGTGTACTACGATAAGGTTTTAATGAACGGGAACGAGTTCTCCAATCTAGAAAAAATAGATAATAAGACTTTGAAAGCAGGAGACAAAGTTCGTCTTCGCATACCAAATGGTGGTGCATCATCCTATTTTTGGCTTCGTTATGCAGGAGGTAAAATAACCGTTGTAGCCAATGATGGTAACGATGTAGAACCTGTAGAAGTAGATCGATTAATGATTGCAGTATCTGAAACTTATGATATTGTACTCACAATCCCTAATGAAGGCACTTCGTATGAATTCATGGCCACTACAGAAGATAGAACAAAATCAACAAGTTACTTTGTAGGAAACGGGAAAAAACAGCTTATATCTCCATTACCTCGCCTTAAATATTTTGAAGGCATGAAGATGATGAATGACATGATGAAAATGAACGGGGATCTGGATGATATGGGCATGAAGATGAGCCTGAACCAAATGGATATGAACGTAGTTATGTATCCTGAAATATCTGGTGATAAGACAAAAAAAGAATCTGGTGACAAAACAAAGAAAGAGGATCATAGTCAACATGGCTCCCATAAAATGACCGATGATAAAGATCGGTATAATGCCAATGCTTTAGCAGATATTGTAACGCTAAATTATGCAATGCTCAAATCTCCTTATAATACCACCCTGCCAAAAGAGGCGCCGGTAAGAGATATTAAATTTACCTTAACCGGAAATATGAACAGATATGTCTGGAGTATGGACAATAAAGTGTTGGCTGAAAGTGATAAAATTCCGGTAAAGAAAGGTGAAATATTACGCATCACCCTCTACAATAACTCCATGATGAGACACCCAATACATCTGCATGGGTTTGATTTTAGAGTAATCAACGGTAAAAAAGAAAATGCACCGCTGAAAAATGTTATTGATGTCATGCCCATGGAAGTCGATACTATTGAGTTTTTAGCTAACGAAGAGGGGGACTGGTTTTTCCATTGCCATATTTTATACCACATGATGGCGGGCATGAATAGAGTGTTTGAAGTTGGCGATTATAAAAATCCGTTACTCCCAGACAAAGAAAAGGCCTATAAAGCGTTACAGAAAGAAAGTAATATGGCCCACTTCATGGTGCAAAATGATTTCGCGACTAACGGTAATGACGGTGGTGCAATGATACAAAATGCCAGATGGTCATTAGGAACAGAATGGCGATTGGGCTATAATGATATGCATGGATATGAAGTAGAGACCCATTTAGGCCGATACATCGGAAAAATGCAATGGTTTATGCCATTTGTAGGTTTTGATTGGAGATATAGAAGAATGGGTGAAGACGAGCATGAAAAAAACATCTTTGGACAGGTTAATAAGAAAGATGTCAGAAGGGCTGTCAGTGCCGGATTTATGTATACGCTCCCTATGCTCGTAAATTTTCAAGCTGAAGTATATCATGACGGAATAGTACGCTTACAATTAATGCGCGAAGACATTCCTATTTCACCCAGATTAAGAGGTGGTTTTATGGTCAACACAGATCTAGAATATATGGGTGACCTGACATATGTAATCAATAAAAATATGGGTATACGTACGCATTACGATAGTGATATGGGCTGGGGATTCGGTTTATCATTAAACTATTAAAACTGATTTATTTCACATAATATGCTGTATCGTTAATGAGGAAACAAAAAATACGGTACAGCTGAACGTATAGATAAAGGGTCTAATTTTCATTAGACCCTTTTCGTCAAAGATTTATAGTTACTTTATCAGTAATCCCCCGGCTTAACGCATCTTGACAAATGCTCTGTATCTTTTATTTTTGTTTTAGAAAAATATCAGCAAATAAGAGCATTAAACTCAACGGAAAACTTTTTAAGGGATCAGTTTGTTCCTCTAATAGTTGTATTTCTAAAAAGTAAATTATGTATACAGATACTGTAACCGCAGGAATTTTAATAGATTTGATTCAGATTAACAACGACAGAATCGAAGGCTATACCTTAGCATTAGAAAACCTAAAAACAAATCGTGATAATGACTTACGCTCACTATTCGAAGATTATATCCAAGAAACCATCCTGTTCAACTCCGAGCTTGCTCCATTTACCATTGTCGATGGCGAAGCTCCAACAATTCCCCCGCGCATCTCCGGTAAATTGCATCGCTTCTGGTTAGATCTGAAAGCAACATTAAGTGGTCATGATCGTAAACAGATTCTCGAAGAATGTGAACGTGGTGAAGACGCAAGTAAAAAAGAGTATGAAAAGGCTTTAAAAGAAGCCCCAGATCTTCCTATAGCTATCGTCACTATGATTCGAAATCATGCAGAAAAGCAAAAAAAGGCACACGATCAGATTCGCACCCTCAGAGATGAAGCAGATTAAGCGTTGCATTAGATAAAACGAACAAAGCTTCTTTAAGTCTATTAATGACCTACGGTATCTGTAGGATTCTCCCGATCAAGATTATTGAGAGGAAGACCTGATTTACCATCCTTAACATCAACAGTTGAGTCCCCCACTCTACTGCGATGCAGATTATCAAGAGGAAGCCCTTTTAATTGCTGATGAACTGTATCTAGCGTATTATTTAGATCGGAATTATTTTTCATATTCTCGCCACAAGACGAAAAGAAAACGGCATTCATAATCAGTATTAAAGCAATATTTAAATTTCTCATTTTCATTTATATATTTAATGTACATCAGCATTTAAATAAATAGCGCGATTGATAATAATATTACCTATTTTTCTCCAAGCCTTTTCAAAAGCGTTGCTTCATCCGTCAAATCCAATCTCAATGGCGTAATAGACACCATATCATGCTCCACAGCCATCTGTCTGTACCTTCATCAGCTGGCTCTAGTGGAGATACCGTAAACCAATAGTGCTTTCGTCCCAATGGGTCCGTTCCGGGTATAATTGTACCATCATATAATCGCACAGACTGTCTCGTCCAGATGATTTCTGTTGGCTTTTCAGGAAAATTAACGTTATAAAGAGCCAATTCCTTATCCGCCAACAGAAGCGCCAATGTTTTCTCTACAAAGGGTTCTAGCGCTTCAAAGTCAGGTTCTGTTTTTCCCACAGGTGTACTCAGTGCGATCCCCTTAATACCAAACAAGACGGCCTGTTTGGCGGCCGCCAAAGTTCCCGAATGCCACATCGAATTACCTAGATTAGGTCCCATATTAATCCCTGATAAAACCACATCAACATCATTCCATAAATGTATGCCCATGGCAACGCAATCTGCTGGAGTTCCGTTTACGCGATAAGCCTCCACATCTTCAAATACAATCGGAGATTTTTTATAACTCAATGGTCTAGAATGTGTGACTGCATGTCCCATCGAAGACTGCTCAACATCTGGTGCCACTAATTTTACCTGTCCAAATTTCCGAGCCACTTTTGCTAGAGATGCAATACCTGGACTATAAATACCGTCGTCATTTGTTATTAAAATTCTCATAGTTTCTATCGTTTCTGCAAATAAATATTTTATATAAATAACAACAAATGGATAAGCTAAATGTTGTTATATAAATTAAATCTATGGAACAAGCAATCTTATTACACAATCCGGGCGCAGGCGATGAGGATCATTTAAAATCTGATTTAATAACATTAATTGAACAGGAAGGTTATGCTTGTGTATACTTTTCGGTAAAAAATGGAGATCAATGGATTCATCAAATTGATCAAGCAGATTTTGCTGTAATAGCCGGTGGCGATGGAACCGTAAGAGGAGTCGTTAAGGAATTGGTGAAAAGAAATTCACTTGAAAAGAAAATCCCTATCACCATATTACCGATGGGGACTGCTAATAATCTGTCCATAGCATTGGGGATTGACAGTACCAAAAAAATCTAGATCATATCAAAAACTGGAAAAACAGTAAGCGACAGCGTTTTGATGTAGGGGTGATTAAAAATGCTGATACGACAGATTTCTTCTTAGAGGGCGCTGGATATGGTGTTTTTCCACACCTAATCCAGAAAATGGAATCCGTTGATAAAAGTAAAGTTGACACCGCAAAAGATGAACTAAAATTAGCTTTAGAAGTCCTTCATGAAATTATTACGACTGCTAAAGCTGAAAAATTTTGGATAAAAGCCGATGATAAAATCTACGAAGGCAAATGCTTGTTACTTGAAATTATGAACATTCAATCCGTGGGTCCTAATCTAATATTATCACCAGAAGCGGTGACAGATGATGGTCTTTTCAATGTCGTATATGTAGATGAGGCACAAAGATCAGATTTCGCTGCTTTTATTAAGAAAAGATTAAACGGAGAAGAAGTTACATTTGACTATAAAAAATTTGAAGCTAAACAGCTTACCATTGATTGTGAGAGTACCTACATGCATATAGATGACGAACTGGTACTGCCGCTCAAGAATGTTGCAATATTGGAAGTAAGAGAAAATGTCCTTGAGTTTCTTGTTCCGCAATCATAGGTAAACACCTACATTAGAACCCTTTACAACTCGCAGGAGATAAAAATTAATGAACAATAAATAAATGTTTTAAAAAATATAGAGTTGAACTAAAAAAGGATCCTGAACAAGTAGGATCCTTTTTTAGTTCATATTGAATAAGCCATTCATTTAAACATTTAAATCTGATTTCGCTAAGTTCAACATAGATTTAACGGCATTTTCAAGATCATCCAAATTAAACGGTTTCTCGAGATAACTGTCAGCACCCGCTTCTTCTGCTAATAGCTGAATATCATTATTCGCAGATACGTATATAACAGGAATATGATTGAAATCTGGATGCTGTTTAACAAGTTGAGTAGCTTTGATACCACCAATCTCAGGAATCCAGTTATCCATTAAAATAACATCAGGTTTAACAGCCGTTACTTTTTCAATAATATCATGTGATGTCTCAGATGTAGCCACCTGATATCCATAATTTTCTAAAATAATGGTGCAAACTTCCAAGATGTTCACATCATCATCAAAGAGCAATATAGTCTTATCTTTCATCGTAAATCAAAGTATAGGAAAACGTTAATAAGGTGCTAATATAATAAAAAACTAACGCAAGGCTAGTTGCGTTAAATACGCAATTGATTGATATAAGACGCAATTTCGGATGGTTTTAATACCAGATCTACCGCCATAGACAATAGGGCTTGCTTAGGCATATAATCTATTTCTGCTGTCTCTGGATCCTGCACTAAGATAGTTCCTCCATATTTTTTAATTTCTTTCAATCCATTTACACCATCAGCATTTGCTCCCGATAATAGCACTGCAACCGCATTTTCCTTAAAGGTTTCTGCAGCTGATCGAAATGTAATATCGATAGAAGGACGTGAAAAATTTAATTTTTCTGAAAAGTCTAAGGATACCTGAGTTTGATTTTCAAACAGCATATGATAGTCAGGTGGAACGATATAAATACTCCCGGGAAAAATAGTCATCTTATCCTCCACCTCCATAACCGGCAATTTACTGCTATTAGCTAATAATTTATTGAGTACAGATCCAGGGTAAGATTTACGGTGCAAAATGATAACAATAGGAAATGATAAACCCATATCAAGTTGAGGCAATACCTCTAGTAATACTTTGATACTTCCTGCTGAACCTCCGATTACGAATATTGAATCACCCATTTAAAACGAGAATTATGATGAACGTGTTTTCCTCCAGATTCGTTCATCGTTAATTTGTTTATATTTTTTCTCCAAATTAGAAAAACGAATAGTTTCCTTAGACCCCAATGCCAGATATCCTAACGTATCTAAGCTTTCATCAAATAAATCAAAAACACTGTTCTGTAAATCCTTGTCAAAATAAATCAGCACATTCCGGCAAAGGATTAGCTGAAATGCATTGAAAGAGGTATCCGATACTAAATTGTGTGTTGAAAAGATCATTTTATCTTTTAAATCACCGTTAAACTTTACAGAATCGTAATTAGCGGTATAATATTTAGAAAAATCCTCTATCCCTCCAGACTGAATATAATTCTCTGAATACTGTTGCATTTGACTGATGGGAAACATTCCACTACTTGCCCGCTCTAAGACTCCAGGATTTATATCAGTGGCATAAATCAATGATTTATGATATAAATTGGCCTCCTTAAGCAAAATTGCAATCGAATAGGCCTCCTCTCCAGTAGAACAGCCCGCTATCCAGATCCTTATAAAGGGATAAGTACCTAACCGTGGAAAAACATCCTCGCGTAAAGCCTTATAAAAATTTGGATCACGAAACATTTCGGTGACGTTGACGGTAATTTCCTCAACAAAACGTTGCAGATATTCCGGATCGCTTATCACCCGATATCGCAGTTCTGCAAAGCTTGTAAATTTATCGATCAGACATAGTCGATTCAATCGCCTTTTCAATGACGCTTTACTATATTGTGTAAAATCATAACCATACCGTTCTGCCACATCTGTCAAAAGCAACTCGATATCCTCATTTTTTATAATACTCGGTTCCCACATCTAACTATTCTGTTCAATTATACCTATTAATAGATCTAAATCTATTGGTTTTGGCACATAAGCACGAGCACCAGCATCCAAACACTTCTCACGATCTCCCTGCATAGCTTGAGCTGTTACTGCAATCACGGGAACATGACCATAAGTTTCAGATGCCCCAATCACCTGAATAGCTTCATAACCATCCATATCGGGCATCATCATATCCATTAAAACAATCTCAATATCGCTATTATTAGCCAATAATTCAAAGCCTTCTTGGGCACTATTACAGGAAAGTGACTGATATCCTCGCGACTTTAAAGCCAATCGCAATGCGAAGATATTGCGATTATCATCATCAATAATCAATACTAACTTAGCTTTCTTCATCACCTATTTTTATGCTCTTAATTATCATATAACCATACGCGGAGTAAAGATAACAGTTGGTCAGTATCAACCGGCTTAGATATATAATCAGAAGCACCTGCTACAATACACTTTTCCCGATCACCAGTCATTGCTTTTGCAGTAACAGCCATGATTGGTAATTTTGAATATTTCGGATTTTTTCGCATTAGCCTGATCGTTTCATAACCATCCATTTCTGGCATCATCATGTCCATCAGAACGATCGATACATCCGGATTATTTTCTAGCTGTACCAAAGCTTCCTTCCCATTTGTAGCTGATATAACATTCATCTGGTACTTTTCTAATGCTTTTGACAATGAAAATATGTTCCTTACATCATCATCTGCGATCAAAACCTTCTTTCCTGTTAACACTTCACTCAGAGAACCTAGCTTATTCACTTTTCTTTTCTGTGCGTCAGCAGAATTTCTTCAACTAAGTGAAGAAAAAGTCCTACCTCATCTAAAATTCGCTGGTAAGAATGGGCCGTTTTAATAACAATAGAATCTGCGTATTGTTTAATTTTGACCTCCTCTGCATGTGACAGATTTTTCCTGTAAAAATAATAATAGGAAGATTTTCCAAACCCTTATTATTTTTGATTGCTTCTAAAGTTTCATAACCAATCTTATCAGGCACCCCCATATCCAAAATCACACAATTGGCGCCATCCGAACTTAATGCTTGAACACTTTCATCAACATTTGTCTTAATTTCGGCAGTAATATTAAAATTGCTCAAAAAATAAGAAAGTGCTGAAGCATGTTTAGGATTCTCTTCAACAATCAGAACCTTTCTTGGGTAACGCGTTAGCGCATCCTCTATTTTTTTAAACATGATCCCGATCTGCTCAACGGCAACAGGTTTATTAATAAAATCTATAGCACCTTTGAGTAGACTTTCTTTTTTGACCTGAAGTGAAGACATGATATGAACAGGTATGTGTCTAGTAAGTGGATTGCTTTTTATTTCATCCATAACCTGCCAGCCATCTTTTATAGGCAACTGAATATCCAACAAAATAGCTAAGGGCAAATAGCGAGCAGCAAATTCTGCAGCAATATCTCCTCTTACCACAACTACCCCTTTATAATTCTGTTTACGTGTATATTTGAGCAAAGCCTTCGCAAATGCAGTATCATCCTCCACAATAAGAATAACTTTATCTCCTTTTACAATATGATCGCGATCATCTTCGACTTCTTCAGGAATAGTATAAACTATATTAGGAGAAACTGCTTCACCAACGATACTCTTCATTTCATCTATATCAGAAGCAATGATATCGATCAATCGCTCAGACGATGGTTTTATTACGTCAGAAGTTTTGCTTTTCGGAATAAATAGTTTGAAGACACTACCCTCTCCTTCTTTACTAGTCAATAAAATCTTACCACCAAGGAGGCGCGCTATTTCCCTGCTGATAGAAAGTCCCAATCCAGTACCGCCAAATTTTCTCCGTGTTGAACCATCAGCTTGTTGAAAGGCTTCAAAGATAATTTTCTGCTTGTCATCAGCGATACCAATTCCAGTATCCTTAACCTCAAAAATCAAATTCTCAGGATGGTCTATATCTTCAGAAATTGATAAACTTATCTTACCCTCCGACGTAAATTTAACAGCATTTGATAACAGATTTCTTAAAACCTGATCCAGTCTTAAACGATCGGTCTCTATCGTATCAGAAATATTTGAATCAATAGATATATCAAAAGAAAGGGATTTTTCCTTGATTAATGGTAAAAACAGATTCTGCAGATCATGCGTTATATCTTGTAATTTCACATCTTGATAGTCAAGTTCCATTTTACCTGATTCGATCTTAGAAAGATCTAAGATTTCATCTATTAAACTTAATAAACTTGTTCCTGAACTCTGAATAACTTTTGCTGATTCAATTTGATCTTCATTCAAATTACCGTCCGTATCCTCAGACATCAATCGTGATAAGAGAAGGATAGAATTAAGCGGAGTTCTAAGTTCATGTGACATATTCGCCAAAAATTCCGATTTATATTTTGTGCTCAGCGCTAGCTCTTCAGCTTTCCGCTGTATCTCTAGATTACGCTCGGCGATAAGATGGTTTTTTTCTTCAAGAGATTTGGAACGTTCCTCCAATTCGTGATTGGACTGTACAAGTTCTTCCTGCTGGACTCTCAATTCTTCTTCAGATGATTGTAATTTTTGAGTCTGCGCCTCGAGCTCCGTGTTTAAATTTTCCAATTCAGCATGTTGTGCCTGCAGTTCTTCCGTTTGCGTTTGCGTTTCTTCCAGAAGTTGCTGTACCTGATCACGGCTTTTCGCTGCAGCTATCGCAATCCCTATATTTCGGGTTGCTTCAATAAAATAAGGTAGTTTTACATTTTCTACAGCATTGATCGATCCCAATTCAATAACACCTATACAATGATAATCCGCAAAAACAGGCAATAAAAGCACATTATCGATACGAAATTGACCGCTGGCAAAACTCACGACATAATCACTGTTCGATAGATTTTCAAATCGTTTAACTTTTCCTTCCTTAAAAACCTGACCAATCATACCTTCTCCTGGCGATAGGGACTTTACCATACGGTCTTCTAAACCATATGCATTTTTAAGCACAATACGATCTTGATCCCAAAGGTAAAAAGCACCATTGGTACAATTTCCATAGCTAATTAGCTGGTTTAAAGCATC
The DNA here is from genome assembly GCF_001006065.1 of Sphingobacterium sp. IITKGP-BTPF85. NCBI lineage: Bacteria > Pseudomonadati > Bacteroidota > Sphingobacteriia > Sphingobacteriales > Sphingobacteriaceae > Sphingobacterium > Sphingobacterium sp. IITKGP-BTPF85. Next base: position 789 of record NZ_ASZT02000034.1, on the reverse strand, counting down.
GGATATTAAGATTTGTTCTGTTTTATTTCCAACAAGAGTTTCATTTAGCTGAGCCAGACCTGTTTGTCTCCATTCATTATTATTTAAGTCATCAAATGATCGTTTTAAAGCATCAGCCATTTGATTCAAAGAGCCTCCCAAACTTCCTAAATCATCTTGTTCCGTATCATTCACATTGACCGTATAATCACCGCTAGCTATTTGATTTGCTATACGTTGCGTAACTTTTAATCTCCTGCTGATTTCTTCATCTTTATTTGTCAAAGACTTTTGTAACTCTTCGCGCTTAATAAAATCTTCTCGAATACGTAAATAAAAAACTATGGTGATCAACAACGAAACAATAGCCGCAATAACGACAAATATAGAGGTATAAAACGACGATTTATTGAGCTCATCAGACCTTTTATTCAGGAGAACCTCTTCAGAATCAATAAACCGGGCAATAATAGCACGGCAACTATCCATGTATTGCTTACCCTCTTCCAATTGTGCTAAAGAGACCTCTCCTCCCTTTCGTTTTATTGAAATAAGATTAGTCAAAATCCCAAGTCTTGATGTCACTAAAGTGGATAGACTATCCGCTACTTGACTTTGTTCATGATTATCAGTCACAAGTTCTTTTGTCAAGATTAGCGCTTGAGGTAAAGATTTTTGACTATTAATATAGGGTTCTAAAAAAGTTTCTTTTCCGGTAAGATGAAACCCCCGTTGACCGGTCTCGGCATTTTGCAGATCATTTAAGATTTTATTTGCTGATGCAATAACGCGCCGACTATGATCAACTTT
>NZ_ASZT02000033.1:0-43466 GCF_001006065.1 Sphingobacterium sp. IITKGP-BTPF85 | reverse complement strand
CATGATAGTGATTTGGTCTTTCAACAAAAGTAAGCATTAATTTTAAAAAATTAAAACGTTATAGCATGCCCGTTACATTAAACTTAAAAAAGGAGAATCATATGATCTCCTTTTCCTATTATATTACATTTTAAATAATCTTAAATTGCTTGCGTTTTGGTTTTCAACCAAGCCTTTTCATCATCATTCAATCTGCCTTCCAGTTTATCATAAACCCATTGGTTATACTGATTCAACCAGTTTATATGTTGCTGATCCAGTAACGTTTTATCAACTAGATCTGTTGCAATATAGCAGATTGTCAATGTTTCAAAATCCATAAACTCTCCGAATATGGAAGAACCGGCATGTTTTGATAAGACAAGATTTTCAATGCGGATACCATGTTTTCCCTCACGGTATAAACCCGGTTCAATCGAACTGATCATTCCCGCTTCAATTGCAACATCAATATTTGCGGCATTAAACGTCTGCGGACCTTCGTGTACATTCAAAAAGAAACCAACACCATGACCAGTACCATGTCCATAATTACGTAATGTAGCCCAAATCGGACGACGTGTAATCGCATCAATCTGATAACCTTTAGATCCTTGCGGATAAATAGCCTGGCTACCTTCTATCGTACCCTTCAATACAGTTGTATAATCTTCCTTCTCTTCCTGCGTAATATTTCCCAACGAAACCACACGCGTAATATCTGTTGTTCCTGTCTGATATTGACCTCCCGAATCGACCAATAACAGCCCTGACGTTTTTAAATCGTAATTGCTTTCTTTACTAGCGGAATAATGTGGCAATGCACCGTGGTCTAAATAGCCGGCAATGGTACCAAAACTAATATCATTAAAACCAGGTTGCTCCTCTCTAAACTCTTGTAATCTTGCGGCTATAGAAATCTCAGACTCACCACCGGCAGGTACTGCCGATTCCAGCCATTTAAAGAATTTAGTCATCGCAACACCATCATTGATCATTGTTTCGCGCGTATGTCCAATCTCTACTTCATTTTTAATTGCTTTCAGAGAAGCTGAAGGATTGATTTTCTCAATGATTTTTACGCCAGAGGGAATAGAATCATAAATAGCAAAACAAGTTCTTTTTGGATCAATCAAAATAGATTCTACAGCTAGATTGCTCACTTGTGCATACACTTCCTCATAAGGCTTAACAGTTACACCGGAAGCTTCTAAACTGATAACCGTTTCCGAATCCAATTTAGCTGTTTCAATATATAAAATAGCTTCATCTGCTGTTACATAAACGAATCCTAAAACAACAGGATTACATGGTACGTCACGTCCGCGGATATTAAGCAACCAAGCCAAATCATCTAAAGAAGAAACCAGATGTGCCTGTGCTCTATTTTTGGCCAATACAGTACGCACAGCCGCCAATTTAGATTTTGTAGATTGACCTGTTGTCGTATCGGCCAATAAATATGCTTTTGCTAAAGGCAAAGCCGGCCTACCCTCCACAATGGAGACAATAGATCCACATGACCGTCAACTACAATATCAAGAGGTTTCAAGATTTGCTGAACAGATTGTGCAACTAACAAAGAAGCTAAATTACCATCAAAAGCAACTTTGGCACCTTTTGTTAAATGCTCACCTAACCAATCTGCGTACTCCGCATTCCCTTGAACTTTTAATTTTACAAGTTCGAAACCGCTCCCTGCCAGCTGTTCATTTGCCTGAACAAAATAACGGGTGTCTGTCCACAGACCTGCGAAATCCTGTGTAATAACTAAAGTACCTGCTGAACCTGTAAACCCTGATGTCCAAGCGATACACTTATAACGATCTGGTAAATATTCACTTATATGCGGATCAGAAGAAGGAATGATATAACCATCAACACCTTGCTCTTTCATCAGACTTCTAATTGCCGTCAATTTTTCTGAATGCGTCATTGTTTCTTTAATTTGATCATGCAAGTTATAAAATTTCAAGAAGTAAACACGTTTTGAAGGCTAACTTTTGACTTTCATATTAAACACTTTTGATCAAACAATAGTATCTTTATGAAAACAGAAAGATTTAATATTAATGAAAACCAGTATATCCCTTACCCTTCTCAGTATCTGCTTATCCCCGTTATACAGTATTCCTACTTATTCACAGTCAGCAACAAAAACCAAAATTGAAGAAGCTTATCGTCAATTTGAAAAAGACCCTTCGTTAAAAAATGGTACAGCATCGCTATCCGTATTTGATGCAATCACAGGAACACCCATTTTTCAGCATAATCAAGAGATAGGATTAGCAACGGCTTCTACGATGAAGATTATCACCGCGAGCACAGCATTTGATATTCTAGGCAAGGATTAAATTTAAAACCAATCTATCATATACCGGAACGATTCAGGCCGACGGCGTGCTCCATGGAGATATTATTATTGAAGGTAGTGGAGATCCCACGTTGGGAAGTAACCGTTACCCCGAAACCAGTGAAGAACAAATACTCAACAAATGGATCTATGCAATCCAGAATGCTGGTATTAAGGAAATAAAAGGCCGTATCATCGGGGATGACAGTCGCTACCAAGGATATAAAGTTCCTGGAGGCTGGATCTGGTCCGACATTGGAAATTATTACGGTGCAGGAGTGTCTTCACTAAACTGGAGAGAAAATGCCGTAGGGGTAGTTTTCACACCTAACGATGCCCTTGGAAAACCAGCAACAATACAAAAGCTTACTGCGGATCTTTCCTATATAAAAATCACGAATGAAGTTACTACGGGAAAAAATGGCTCAGGAGACAATGTATACGCCTATTCAGGTCCATATGCTACAAACATTTACATCCGGGGCACGTATGGTTCAGATCTTAAAAAAACAATTGAAATCTCCGTACCGGATCCAGCTTATGATGTTGCCTTTCAATTAACAAAGGCACTTAAGAATGTCGGCATTAAAACCGCTGAATTACCGAGTAATAGTAAAGCGATTTCAACAACAGAAATCTCAAGACATATTCTGGACACCCATGAATCACCTGATCTTGCTGCGATTATCTACTGGTTCAACCAAAAAAGTATTAACCTATACGGTGAAGTATTACTGAAAGCAATTGCATACCAAACGGCACAAAAGACTGAAACAAGTGAGGGAGCAACCTTTATTCAAAAATATTGGGAAAATAAATTGCAGATCAATAGCAGTGAACTCAACAATCAGGATGGATCTGGTCTTTCTCCACAAAATAGAGTGACAACCGCTGCCATGACCAAGATTATGCAGTACGCACAATCACAATCCTGGTTTCCCGAATTCTATAAAAGTCTGCCCGAATACAATAATATGAAGATGAAAAGCGGTACGATTGGAGGAGCTTTAGGCTATACCGGTATCCAAAATAATAGCACAGGAGAGAAATTCACCTTCACCTTATTAGTGAATAATTACTCAGGATCGACTAGTGCAATGCGCAAACGAATGTTCACACTTCTTGATGCCTTAAAATAAATTGACACTTCAGAATAAATTTTTGACTATTTATCATTTCTTTCTCAAAAAAAGAATGATACATTTGTAACCTTAGTTTAACAAACTAGCACTATATAAAAGAATTAAAATGAGTAATGTAAATCGTAAACAAGCGGCATTAGACTACCACTCAATGGGTAGACCTGGTAAAATAGCTGTTGTGCCAACCAAGCCAACAAATTCTCAAAGAGACTTATCGCTAGCTTATTCGCCAGGGGTTGCTGAGCCTTGTTTAGCTATCGCTGCAAATAATGAAAATGCTTACAAATATACTGCAAAAGGTAATTTAGTTGCAGTTATTAGTAATGGTACGGCTGTTCTAGGTCTTGGAGATATTGGCGCTGTAGCCGGCAAACCAGTTATGGAGGGAAAAGGTCTATTATTTAAAATCTTCGCTGATATCGATGTTTTTGACATTGAACTTGACACTAAAAATGTAGATGAGTTTGTCAATATCGTAAAAGCAATGGAACCTACCTTTGGCGGTATCAACCTGGAAGATATTAAAGCTCCAGAATGTTTTGAAATCGAAAGACGCCTAAAAGCGGAAATGAATATTCCGGTTATGCATGATGATCAGCATGGTACAGCAATTATTTCTTGTGCAGCCTTGATCAATGCGTGCGAACTGATCGGAAAAAATATCGAGGATGTTAAAATCGTCGTAAACGGCGCAGGTGCTGCCGCTATTTCTTGTACAGGTATGTATGTATCTGCAGGTGCAAGAAAAGAAAATATTGTTATGTTAGACAGTAAAGGTGTAATCCGTCGTGACCGTGAAACGTTAGATGCGATGAAAGCTACTTACGCTACTGACCGTGATATCCATACGCTTGCTGATGCGGTAAACGGATCTGATGTTTTCATCGGACTTTCTGCAGCAGATGTGTTGACTCCAGAAATGTTATTGACAATGGCTAACCAGCCGATTGTATTAGCAATGGCAAATCCTAACCCGGAGATCGCTTACGACTTAGCAATTGCAACACGTAACGATGTCATTATGGGCACAGGACGTTCAGATTATCCGAACCAAGTTAACAATGTGTTAGGTTTTCCTTACATCTTCCGTGGTGCGTTAGACGTACGTGCAACAGCGATCAACGAAGAGATGAAAGTGGCAGCTACAAAAGCAATTGCTGACCTCGCTAAACAACCAGTTCCAGAAGAAGTAAACTTAGCATATAATACCAATAATCTAAAATTCTCAGCAGATTATATCATCCCAAAACCTAATGATCCACGTTTGATCACTGAAGTTTCAGTAGCAGTTGCAAAAGCAGCCATTGAATCAGGTGTTGCAAAGCATACAATCGAAGATTGGGATAAATACAGAGAAACTCTTCGTAAAAGATTAGGTCAAGATGATGCTATTATGCGTAACTTGACAATGGCAGCAAAACGTAATCCTAAACGTGTTGTCTTTGCTGAGGCAGATAACTACAAAACACTTCGTGCGGCACAGATCGTAAAAGAAGAAGGTATTGCAGTTCCTATTTTGCTAGGTAAAAAAGGAAAAATCAATGCTTTAATCAATGAGTACGGTTTTGAATTAGCAGGCGTACAGATCATTGATCCATTTGAAGAAATGGAAACAGAACGTGTCAACCAATATGTTGAACATTTGTTTGTGAAAAGACAACGTCGCGGTCTTTCAAAATTAGATGCTAAAAAGCTTTTAATTGACCGCAACTACTTCGGAGCAAGCATGGTGCAGTTTGGCGATGCCGATACCTTAATCTCCGGATTAACAAAAAACTATGCAAATACGATCAAACCAGCAATCCACGTTATCGGAGCAAAAGAAGGTAGCCGTATTGCGGGTATGTACATGATGTTAACAAAAAAAGGCCCTATCTTCTTAGGAGATACTACTGTTAACAAAGAGCCTTCAGCAAAAGAGTTGGCAGACATCACCGTATTGTTAGATAAAGCAGTTAGAAAAATGAATGTAAGCCCTCGTATTGCATTACTTTCTTATTCTAATTTCGGTTCTAACGAAGGTAACACACCGACAAAAGTTCGTGAGGCAATTAAAATCGTACACCAGGAGCATCCTGAAATTGTTGCAGATGGTGATTTACAAGCAAACTTCGCATTAAACAGCGAGCTATTAGAAGCAAACTTTCCATTCAGTACATTGAAAGGACAACCAGCAAATACGTTGGTATTCCCGAATTTGGAATCTGGAAATATTGCATACAAATTATTACAGGAAGTAGGCAACGCCGAGGCTGTTGGTCCAATCTTATTGGGTATGAACAAACCAGTTCACGTATTACAATTGGATAGTTCAGTTCGCGAAATCGTGAATATGGTAACGATCGCTGTTGTCGATGTACAATCTCACGAAAAACAAGGTAATTAATTCCGTATCGCTATGTATGCATATTTTAACGGAAAATTAGCACATAAAGCACCTACCCATGTTGTTCTCGACGTGGGTGGGATTGGCTATTATATCCATATTTCCCTCAATACTTTTTCCTTGATTAAAGACCAGGAGCAGTGTAAGCTATTCATTTCTTTTCAGGTTAGGGAGGATGCGCATACCTTATACGGATTTGCAACAGAAGGTGAAAAAAAACTATTTGAAAATCTGATTTCAGTATCAGGTATTGGTCCAAATACAGGCCGTATGATCCTTTCATCCAATACACCGGAAGAAATACAATCTGCTATTGTAAATGGTCAGGTTACACTGATTCAGCAAATAAAAGGTATTGGTCCTAAAACAGCACAACGTTTGATTTTAGAATTGCAGGATAAGCTAAAAAAACAGGGCGTAGAATCCTTGTCAACGATTCCAATGGCACAATCTGTACCAGACGAAGCATTATCCGCTTTGGTCATGTTGGGATTCAATAAAGCTACCTCAGAAAAAGTTTTAAATACTGTCATCCAAACGGATCCAAATCTGACCGTCGAAGGAATGATCAAATTAGCTTTGAAAAAGTTGTAAAGAAAGATTATTTATTTTTAACAAGCGCTATTATTCTGTTAACTTTGAACAGCATAATAGCGCTTTTTTTATGGCAGAAGATTTAACAATTAAAAAAGGAACAAAGGAAGAACAATATATTGCTCTTCTTCCTCAAATAAAAGGCTTGATCACCGGTGAAACGAATCAAATCGCTAACCTGGCAAATATTGCCGCAGCACTGAAGGAACAGTTCAATTTTTTCTGGGTAGGTTTTTACTTAATTGAGGGTGAGCAACTTGTACTAGCACCTTTTCAGGGACCAGTAGCATGTACGCGTATCCAGTATGGTCGTGGCGTTTGCGGAACTTCCTGGAAAGAAAATAAAACCATTATAGTACCAATGTGGATGAATTCCCCGGGCATATCGCTTGCAGCTCACTTTCAAAATCAGAAATTGTTATCCCTGTTTATAAGGGCAACAACATCATCGGTATTCTAGATGTAGATAGTAGCGAACTCAACGATTTCGATGCTGTCGATGAGCAATATTTAACTGAAATAGTTGCTTTGCTTTCTTAAGAATACCTAAGACAATTTCATCTCCCAGACTTTGATTAATTTATCATCACCTGCAGTGAGAAAGTATTTTCCAGAAGTAGTCCAAAGTCCGGTGTTGATCGATAAAGTATGCGAGTCATAAAATTTATCACGACTGACTGTTTTGCGTAAAGCATAGGTTTCCTCATCCCAAATTTTGAAAGATTTGTCCCGGCTAACCGTCGCAAATACTGGATAACTGGGATGTGGGTAAATGCCATATACGGTAAACATATGCGGAACAAACCCATGCTGCTCTTTTAAAGTTGCTACGTCGGAGATTTTCAATGCAGCATCTCTAGCTCCACTCAAGAGCTCAAGTCCGCTACGAGAGAAGATCAGACTCGTAATCGGCATGGTATGTTTCTGGTTCGCTAATAGAAAATGATAATCTTCTGCAGAGAATAAAAATATATCCCCGTTCTTATCTCCAAATGCGATTTTCTTTTGATCATGAGAAAGAGCAATCGTACGGATTGTGTTGGAGGAAATAGCAAATTCATATATCTTCTTGTAATCTGTCAAACACCATACACTAGCAATACCGTCCTCCCCTACGACAACCAGCTCATTCTTGGTCGGAATACTCTGAAGGGCAAAAATTGCTTTCTTAGAAACTTGAATGCTCGCTATTAATTTTTGATTTTCAACATCAACAATCATAACCTTACCCTCACGAAGTGCAATCGCCAAAAAAGAGGTATTAGGGATAAGATGTAAGGCGTAAATTGAAGAACTTACCGCACAAAGAATGCGCTTGAATGACTTCGTTTGCAAATCCCATTCCACTACACCTTTATCATTTCCTCCAGAAAAGAACGTATTGGTAAAATATCCTCTCTCCAAAGCGAAGATAGGATTTTGATGTCCAGTTAATGTTGCTGCTAATTCCATTTCTAATGTATCCATAATCATATTACCCTATACAAACTTAGCTAAATTTACATCAACTAGAAGCTATATCAGTAAATTTACAGCATATTATAAATCTTAAAAGGCACCCATAGGTGCCTTTTTTACAAATTTTATACATCTTAATAACGTAGAACAATACTATTGATGTCTACCTTCGAGATTCTTAGCAATTGTCTCTAATGAAATTCCTTTTTCGCGTAATAATACGAGAAGGTGAAACAATAGATCAGAAGTTTCATTAATAAAATCATGCTCTGTTTCTGTCAATGCAGCGATAACTGTTTCTACGGCTTCTTCACCTACCTTTTGAGCAATCTTATTGATTCCTTTTGAACGCAAACGATTAACATATGATTCATCGGAAGGAAATTCATAGCGATGTTTGATGATTCGCTCTAGCTCCAGCAAGAAATTTTGATTAAAATCAGTATTAAAACAACTGCGGCTACCTGTATGGCAAGTAGGGCCTGCAGGTCTCGCTTTAATTAATACCGTATCTTTATCGCAGTCAATATGTAAGCCGACAACCTCTAAAAAGTTCCCACTTTCTTCACCCTTAGTCCATAAGCGGTTTTTACTTCTTGAAAAAAAGTAACACGCTTCTCGGCTTGTGTTTTTTGCCATGCTTCTTCGTTCATATAACCGAGCATTAACACTTCCAATGTTTGGGCGTCTTGTACAATTACAGGGACAAGTCCGTCACTTTTTGAAAAATCTAACATTTCTTTTAATTAGTATCGAGTATATGGTATGAAGTCATTAGAGTTGCTATAGTAAGCAAATTTAACGTACTACAATGCCATTACTCCTTAAAGTATTCTTTAATTCTGGGATAAGGATTTCACCGTAATGAAACACTGATGCTGCCAAAGCGGCATCTACATTTGCCTGTTGAAATACATCGACAAAATGTTGCTGATTACCCGCACCACCGGATGCAATTAACGGAATAGTAATAGCATCATTGATTTTTTCAATAATCCATTATCAAATCCATTCTTCGTTCCATCATGGTCCATAGATGTCAGTAAAATCTCACCAGCTCCTCTTTCCTGTGCCTCGTGTACCCAATCCTCTGTTTTGATATCAGTCTTGATACGGCCTCCACTTAAGTGGACAAAGTTTTGACCATCTAGAAAACGCGTATCAATCGCAACAACAACAAATTGTGCACCAAACGCTGCGGCAAGATCATTGATCAATTGTGGATTACGAACAGCAGCAGAGTTGATCGAAATCTTATCTGCTCCAGCATTCAACAAAATCTCAGCATCTTTCATTTCGTTAATTCCACCTCCGATTGTAAATGGAATATTGACCTGACGCGCAACAGCCTTAACCAGGTCAATAGTTGTTTTACGCCCTTCATGCGTGGCTGCAATATCTAAAAAGACCAATTCATCAGCTCCCTGTTCAGAATACTGCCATGCCAATTCAACTGGGTCACCAGCATCACGTAAATCAACAAAATTAACTCCCTTTACTGTGCGGCCATCTTTAACATCAAGACAAGGAATTATACGTTTTGCTAACATCCTTAGAAGTTAATTAACGATTTCAAATTCCAATCTTTAATCTCTTCAATTGAAATTCTATTCTCATAGATCGCTTTACCAACAACAACAGACTCCATTCTTCCCAATGATTTTAAGTTGCTGATGTCTTCCATTGAACTGATACCACCAGATCCGATTAATTTAATTATAGGAGAATGATCTAATAATTTCTTATATAATTCAACACCAGCACCGCCTAATTTACCATCTTTGCTGATATCCGTACATAAGAAACGGTAAAAACCTAAAGCTAAACACTTATCGATATATGCAATTAACTTGATTGGAGAAGATTCCAGCCAACCTGAATATTTAATCACCTCGTCCAATACATCAATTGCAATAACGATATGATCGGCATATTTAACTTTACCTTCATTTAAGCTACTTAACTCTTCCAAAAATGATGGATTAGTGATTGCCTGAGTACCAACAATAACACGGTAAATACCAGCATCAACCAATTCTTTAACTTATCAATACTACGAACACCGCCACCGTATTGAATTTTCATTTCTGTTTTTTGAATGATATCAAATAAATATTCTTGATTACTAAAATCACCTTTTGCACCATTTAAATCAATGATATGTACCAATTCTGTACCATTTGCATGATACTTCTCAATCTGCTCTTCTAAACTGATTTCATAAGTAGTAACATCGTCATAATTTCCTTCTCTTAGACGAACAACTTTCTTATCTAATACATCAATTGCGGGTATAATATACATTGTAAACTGTTTTTTATTTTCTAACTTAATTTTGAAAAATTCACTAATAATTGCTCTCCAGCCTTTCCTGATTTTTCAGGATGAAACTGCACACCATAAAAATTACCTTTTGCTATAGCGGCCGAAAATGGCAATCCATAAGCACACATTGCTGCCGTGTATTTCGCATCATACTCAATGAAATACGAATGTACAAAGTAAAAATAAGCATTATCTTCTATATTGCTGAATAATGGATTGTCATTTCTGATCGATACACTATTCCAACCCATATGCGGAACTTTTTCCTTGATTTTTTTATCAAAGTGTAAAGTCTTCAAAGGTATAATGGATAATAAAGAGGCATTTCCTTCTTCTGAGAAATCTGTTAGCAACTGCATGCCCACACAAATACCCAGAACAGGCTTATCAATGTTATGGATACATGAAGCTAAACCTGAGTCACGCAGTTTTTGCATCGCTGCACCTGCATGTCCTACTCCAGGAATGATAATACGATCATATTGCTCCAGCTCTTCTTCCTTGTTGACCATGCCATAAGCTAGTCCAACACGATCTAAAGCTGCTGTCAATGAAAATATATTACCTGCTCCGTAATTTATAATTCCTATCATTTTTGTTTTTTTAGATGTCAGATAATAGATATCAGACATGAGATTGAAGATATCTGATTTTCTTATATGCTATTTTTTTAGAAATTAGGAAACGATATCCGGTCTCCAATCTATTATCTATCGTCTCAAATCTAATATCTCTAACCTACCGATTACAAAACTCCTTTCGTACTCGGGAGCTCCATATTATCAGCATCACGACGTACAGCTTTCTTTATTGATTTGGCAAAAGCCTTAAATATTGCTTCGATCTTATGGTGCTCATTGTCACCTTCAGCTTTGATATTTAAATTAGACTTAGATGCATCCGAAAATGATTTGAAAAAGTGGAAAAACATCTCTGTAGGCATATCACCAATTTTCTCACGCTTAAAATCAGCTTCCCAAACAATCCAATTACGGCCACCAAAATCCAAAGCAACCTGCGCTAAGCAATCATCCATAGGTAATGTATATGAATAACGTTCAATACCACGTTTATCACCCAAAACCTTTAAGAATACTTCTCCGAGCGCAATACCAGTATCTTCTATCGTATGATGTTCATCAATATATAAATCACCCTTCGCTTTTACTGTCAGATCGATTGCACCATGACGGGCAATCTGATCCAGCATATGGTCAAAAAATGGCAAACCTGTTTCAATATCACCTTTTCCTGAACCATCTAAATTCAATTTGATATAAATATCCGTTTCATTCGTTTTACGATGATGTTCACCGGTGCGTGTTCCTAACTTCAGGTATTCATAAATAGACTTCCAGTCGGTTGTTTCAAGACCAATTGTTTCTGCATCAATCTGCACATTTTCCAAAGCCCCCAAGTCATCATTATTACGTAGCCAAATAGCTTTAGCACCTAGATTTTGAGCCAGCTTTACATCATTGACACGATCTCCGATAACAAAAGACTGTGCTAGATTATATTGTGAAGGATCGAAATAATCCAATAGCATACCGATACCTGGCTTGCGTGTAGCCGCATTTTCATGAGGAAACGTACGGTCGATATGTTCTTTAGAAAAAACTACACCTTCAGCCGCAAATGTATCCAGTATAAATTGATGGACAGGCCAAAAGTTTTCTTCTGGATGAACATCTGTACCCAGACCATCTTGGTTAGAAACTAATACTAAGTCGAAATCTAATTCTTTCGCGATGCGTGGAAGGTATTGCAATGCACCTGGGTAAAATTTAAGTTTAGCAAAAGAATCAATTTGTTGATCCTCAGGTTCCAAAATTAAAGTACCATCACGGTCGATAAACAATACACGTTTTAGCTGATTAGGCATTATTTTATATGTTGATTGTGGTTAATTTTTCCAATAATATACTATTCTCTTCTGGTGTACCGATTGTAATTCGAAGACATCCTTCACAAAGTTCAACTTCGAGCGGTCACGTACAATGATACCGTGTGATACCAAATAGGCATATACTGCTCTTGGATCATTCATTTTTACCAGAATAAAGTTGGCGTCAGAAGGAGTAATGTGTTGGACCATATCCAGTTTGTACAATCCCTGCACTAACTTTTCACGTTCCACCACAGTTTGTTTGATCCAGCTATTAACCTGATCAACTTGATCTAATGCTTCCAGAACAATATCCTGTGTCGCTTGGTTAATATTATACGGTGGTTTTATCTTATTAAATACCGAAATAATTTCGGTACTTGCAAAGGCCATACCTAAACGTAAAGCGGCTAACCCCCATGCTTTTGAAAGCGTCTGTAAAACAACTAAATTTTGGTATTCGGCCAATTCCTGAGTAAAGGATTTAGTTTGTGAAAAATTAATATAAGCTTCATCCACCACAACCAGACCATCAAAGTTGTTCAAAATGGTTTCGATATCATGACGATTTATCGTATTACCGGTTGGATTATTCGGTGAACAAATGAAGATCAATTTAGTATGCTCATCGACAGCATTTTCAATACCTTCTAAGTCCAATTGATATTCCTTTGTTAAATTTACCTTCCGAAAAGCAACATCGTTGATGTTGGCTGAAACCTCATACATGCCGTATGTAGGTGGGACTAAAATTACATTATCAACACCTGGACGACAAAATGCACGAAATAAGATATCAATAGCCTCGTCACTTCCATTACCTAAGAACATATTCTCTGCAGGCACTCCTTTAATATGTGCTAGCTTATGCTTAAGTTGATGTTGCAGAGGATCTGGATAACGGTTATAGTTATGCGCTAAAGGAGAACCAAAAGCGTTTTCATTGGCATCAATTAAGATAGATGCTTCCCCCTTGAATTCATCTCTAGCAGAAGAATAAGGTACGAGATTTTTAATATTTTCCCGTAAAAGTTTCGTTAAGTTGAATGGAGTGTCCATTAAATTATTAAATTATAAATCGTAAACTTAGATAAATTTGCTTACATCCACAATATAATTACAGATCAATAGAAATTTAGCCTTATTTATTGTTAGTTCATAGGTATTGACGCATGCTGCTCAAATATAACTTTATTGCTCCCTTCTGAGAATTTTTGGCTAATTTAATATAACAGGGAGATTTTACAAATAACATTATACCGAAAACCATTTTCCCTCTTGCGATAGCATCGTTTTCGGGAAAACAGACTGCGCCTCAAGTAATAAAGGCTGTAAATCTTTATATCGTGCAGAATAATGACCTAATAGTAATTTATCTGCATGCGTTTCCTTGGCTATCTCTGCAGCCTCCAGGGCTGTAGTATGAAAAGTTTCCTTTGCACGATCGACCATATCATGGAGAAAAGTAGATTCGTGGTAGATTAATGTTGCATGTTGAATATAGGGTAAGTAGTTTGCTGTACGAATGGTATCTGAACAATACACATAACTGCGGGATAATGGTGCAGGCAACGTATAATCTGATGCGCTGAACACCTGTCCATCTTCACGAACATAGTCCACCCCATTTTTTAATAATTGATAATAAGCAACAGGTATACCGGCCTCCTCAATATCTTCTACAAGTAGGTGTCGTGAACGCTGTCCCTCATCAAAACGAAAGCCAGTACAGGGAATTCGGTGAGTCAAAGGAAATGTACTTATTTTAATGGTTCTATTTTCAAAAATAACCTGCGGTTCTTCGGCAGAAGTTTCATGGAAAATAAGATCGTAGCGAAGTAATGTCTCTGAATATTTAAACTGAACAGCTAATATTTCATCAAGTCCCTTTGGTCCATAAAGGTGTAGATCACTTTTACGCCCAATCAGGTGCATGGAGGACAATAACCCAACTAAACCGAGGTAATGATCTCCATGCAGATGACTGATAAAAATATGATTTATTTTATTGCTTTTAATGCCATAACGGCTAAGCTGCATTTGTGTACCTTCTCCACAATCAATTAAGAACAATTGCTCATTGAAGTTTACGACTTGACTAGTTGGATGCCTATCGTACATAGGCGTTGCGGAACTATTCCCTAAAATCAAAACTTCAAATCGCATATTATTTTTCTTTCTCTCCTCTATAATCTAATTCAATTTCATGTGCAAAAACACGGTCTTCAGCATCTTTAACAGAATTACGATCGTAAAGTTGGTCTGTAGGTGAGACATTTCCAATACCTCAAGGACTTCAGAATCCAAGTTTGCTAAAATGAATAGCCCACCACTTGAATCACAAAGACGATTTGCTAATAGTGCCAAGCGAATACTGCTTTCGTCTATTTTACGCACATTAGATAAATCTAAAATAATATTACGTTGACCAACCGTGTTTCTCAACAAAAACTCACCTTTTAATTTAATCGCTTTTTCCGCATCTAAGCTATCACAAAGCGGTTCTATTACAATATAGCGGTCATGCTTATCAATCGTATATTTCATAATCTAGATCCTTTCTCTTAATATTTTAGTTGTTTTAAAGCTTGAGTCACATTCCGTTCTACACGTTCCAAAACATCTTCTTGATTTGGATAAACAAACTTCTCGCCTACAATATGCTCATAAAGTTCGATATATCGCTCAGAAATTGATTTTATTATTTCATCTGTCATTTCCGGAACCTGCTGTCCATCTTTACCTTGAAATCCGTTTTCAATTAACCATTTGCGTACAAATTCTTTCGACAATTGCTTTTGTGCTTCACCACTTGCCTGACGTTCAGCATAACCTTCCGCATAAAAATAACGGGAAGAATCTGGTGTATGAATTTCATCGATCAAAATAATCTGACCATCTTTTTTGCCAAATTCATATTTGGTATCCACCAAGATCAATCCTCTTTCAGCTGCGATTTCAGTACCTCGTTGAAATAATGCTTTTGTATATTTCTCCAACTGGATATAATCTTCTTCACTCACGATTCCTCTTGCTAAAATAGCATCTCTGGAAATATCCTCATCGTGACCTACTGCTGCTTTTGTCGTGGGAGTAATAATAGGTTCAGGTAATTTATCATTTTCTTTCAACCCCTCTGGCAGCGCTTCGCCACATACCGAACGTTTTCCTGCACTATACTCTCTCCAAGCGTGACCAGATAAATAGCCACGGATCACCATTTCTACTTTAAAAGGCTCACACATTTTACCAATCGTAACACTTGGGTCCGGAACAGAAACTACCCAATTTGGCAGAATATCTTCCGTTGCTTTCAAAAATTTTGCAGCGATCTGATTTAACACCTGTCCTTTGTACGGGATAGGTTTTGGTAATACCACATCGAATGCCGAAATACGATCTGAAGCCACCATAGCTAAATATTCATGAGCAATGGTATATACATCACGTACTTTACCTCTGTAAAAAGAGGTTTGATTTTCGAAATTGAAATTTGTTTCTTGTATTGCGTTCATATATTGATGAATGGATAGTATCTCTCTATCTCAAATTTATTATTGACTATTAAATATCTCCGTAAGCCTCTAAAATGCGTTTCACTAGTTTGTGCCTCACAACATCTGAACCGTTTAAATGTATAATATCAATACCCTCAATATTATCCAGCAATCGTACAGCAGTTGCTAGTCCTGACTGATTCTTTCTTGGTAAATCGATCTGTGTCACGTCACCCGTAACAATGAATTTTGCTGTCGGTCCCATTCGGGTTAAAAACATTTTCAATTGCATATCGGTTGCATTCTGTGCCTCATCCAAAATCACAAAACAATTATCTAAAGTACGTCCACGCATAAAAGCTAACGGAGCGACCTCAATGGTTCTATTCTCGAGATATCCTTTAAGTTTTTCTGCTGGAATCATATCATCAAGCGCATCGTATAAAGGACGTAAGTAGGATCAACTTTTTCTTTTAGATCTCCCGGAAGAAAGCCCAAATTTTCTCCAGCTTCAACAGCCGGTCGTGTTAAGATGATACGTTTGATTTCTTTATTGCGTAATGCACGGACCGCTAAGGCAACGGCGGTGTAGGTTTTACCTGTACCTGCAGGACCTATAGCGAAAAGGATGTCATTGTTTGTGATGCTATCCACCATCTTTCTTTGATTCGGTGTACGTGCACGCACAATAATGCCATTAGGTCCAAAAACAATAGGCTCGGAACCGACACTTGCAGCTTTATCAGCAAGCATTTTTTCTTCCAGTACAGCAGATCCCGAAGTTGTCTGCATCAGGTTTTCCAAATCCATTAAGGAAAGTTTATTGTACTTTTCCAAATGGTTGATAACATCGTCAAAGGAATTTTTGAAAGATTCAAGTTGCTTTTCATCACCCAATACCTTCATCTCATTACCCCTAGCTACAATTCTCAATTTTGGATACTGTTTTTTTATGTAGTCAAAGTGCTCATTCTGAGCGCCCCAAAGTATCGCTAAATTGATAGCATCCAATGTAATTTGTAATTCGTTCAAATCATTCAATTTAAGGTGAATTATTTCCATATTGGCCTGTTACCTACAAACATCAACCAATATCCAAAAATACAGTATTAATATCAATTTTAGCATCAGAATATGCAACAAAAATAAAAAAAGAGTTCATTTTTTATTTTTATATTGGTGGATATCAAGATTAAAAACATCCAACTCAAATCGATCGGATCGAATATGTACATTCTATTTATTTTTATCAGAAGACATTACGTACTTTTGCGTACCTTTTCTTTTTTTTGAGTTAAT
The DNA here is from genome assembly GCF_001006065.1 of Sphingobacterium sp. IITKGP-BTPF85. Lineage (NCBI taxonomy): Bacteria > Pseudomonadati > Bacteroidota > Sphingobacteriia > Sphingobacteriales > Sphingobacteriaceae > Sphingobacterium > Sphingobacterium sp. IITKGP-BTPF85. Next base: position 26,545 of record NZ_ASZT02000033.1, on the reverse strand, counting down.
TTTACTTTAATTTTGAGGATTAAGTTTATATATTAAAACCTTAACAAAAAGAATTCTAGGGTATATCATAAAGGGTAATTAAGAAGAATGGGAGTTATTACATTAACAACAGATTTAGGACATAAAGATTTCTATCAAGCAGCACTTAAAGGCAGTTTGATATCGGAACTTCCGGATGTTCGAATTGTTGATATTACACACGAGATACCTGCCTTCAATATTCCGAGAGCAGCTTTTGTGCTGGCCAATGCTTATCATTATTTCCCAAAAAAACAGTCCATATCATTGGAATCAACACCTTATTTCATGAAGGATCACGTTACGTGGCAATGATGTATAATGATCACTTCTTTGTAGGTGCTGACAATGGCATCTTTAGCTTACTCTTAAATGGTGATAAACCTCAAGAACTTGTTGAACTTAATTTGATTCAGGATCTTCGATACTTACATTTTCCACTTGCTGATATTTTGACCAAATCGGCCTGTCACATTGCTAAAGGGGGTAAATTAACGGATATTGGCAATTCCATAGATCAGACAGTTGAAAAAGTTACGTTACAACCTATATATGACAATGATACCATCCGCGGTAATGTCGTCTATGTCGATGCTTTTGGAAATGCGATTACCAATATCTCCAAGGAACTATTTAACCGTGTACAAAAAGGTCGAAGCTTCACACTCTATTTTAAAAGAAGTGAAACCATCACTAATTTATCATGGAACTACAATGAGGTAACGGAGGGAGAAAAACTATGTTTGTTTGGAATCAGTAATTATCTGGAGATCGCTATGAATAAAGCAAACGCAAGTCAGCTCTTAGGATTATTTGATGATGAATCTCATATCATCAGAATCGAATTCCACAATTAATAACAAAACGAGCGATTAAACTTTTATTCCTTTTTTTGTCTTATCCAAGATTTTAAAAAAATATCATTTGAATATGCAGTTTATAAAAAGTCTTTCTTTTCTTCTATTCTTTCTGACAGGTTTTGCTGTTAGCGCACAAAATGCAGACTCAACTTCCTTTGAGGCACAACGTATGCGTGTCAATAAACTTATTGAAGATCGTAAAGTAAAATTTGGAGAATACGATCTAAGTCTGGAAAAGAAATCAGCCATATTTGGGCTTTTTAAATCGAAAGATGATATGCAGCGCACCATAGATATTTTAAAAAATATCGTCATCACTGACAACAATATTTTTTGGAAACACGTAGACTCATCAGCATCAAAGATGATGAAAAACAGAAGTTCCAGAATCTAGCTTCGGAATATGACAAACAGGTTTCTGCTTACATGGGCACCATCAATAAGCTGCAAAAAGAGAATGAGAAACTCAAAAAAGACATAGAAAATCTAGAAGGAAGTGACAATAGTTCAAATATTTTACTTTATATCGCCCTCGCTATCATAGCTGTTCTGAGTTATTTCATATACCGAAATCAAAAAATTACTAAAGGATGATAAGTGATTAATGAAGAGTAGTTACTTTTGCAGGTCTCAATATTAAATTGATTGGTGCTATGGCAAGAGGATTTAACAGCGGAAATAAGCAAGAAGAAGAACTACCAAAACCGAAACTTAATAAGGAATTATTAAAAAGAGCGGCACAAATACTATCGTATCTAAAACCATTTAGAACCAAGTTTTTGTTAGGAATGCTTTTCTTGATACTTTCAAGTTTGGCAATGCTGACTTTCCCAGCACTTTTAGGTGCAATGATTGATGCTTCTGAAGGAAAACAAACTTACACATGGCTCCCAGCCGATGTTTTTGAAATAGGATCCATCGCTTTTGTTATCCTCACTTTTACTTCCATTGTCTCTTTTTTTAGAATTCGCCTATTTGTGGAGATTGCAGAAAAATCTCTCGCATCAATTCGCCGGGATTCATACCAGAAATTGATATCACTTCCCATGGAGTATTTTGCCAATCGTCGCGTTGGCGAACTCAACAGTAGGTTATCTGCAGATTTGGCGCAGATACAAGACACCATGACAACTACTTTAGCTGAAATCTTGAGACAGTGTATCAGCTTAGCATTTGGTGTTGCATTATTAGTTTTTGTATCACCAAAGCTAGCTTTAATGAACTTATGCATTTTGCCAATACTCGTTGTAACAGCTATTGTATTTGGTAAATTCATCAGAAATCTATCACGTCAGGCACAAGATAAATTGGCAGAATCTAACACCATCGTGCAAGAGACATTACAGGGAATCAGCAATGTTAAAGCTTTTGTCAATGAATATTATGAATCAAACAGATATTCCAATAAATTAGATGCCGTTGTTGGCTTAGCGGTAAAAGGTGCAACATATCGTGGTGCATTTGCTTCCTTTATCATCTTCTGTATCTTTGGTGCTGTCATTGCAGTGATCTGGTACGGTTCTACTCTAGTGTTTTTAGGAGAAATGTCTGTTGGAGATTTGACTACTTACATTCTATATTCGATGTTCGTTGCTGGATCTATGGGTAGTTTTCCAGAACTCTATGCCAATATTCAGAAAGCTCTGGGAGCAAGCGAACGCGTACTGGAAATCCTACAGGAAGAACAGGAAAGTATCACAATCGATGAATCTTCTAAAGAGATCCGTAAACATTTTCATGGTGATCTGACTTTCAACCATGTATCTTTCTCTTATCCTAGCAGACCTGATATTAAAATATTAAAAGATATTACCTTTCATGCGAAAGCTGGACAAAAAATTGCGATCGTCGGCCCGAGTGGTATCGGTAAGTCAACTATTGCTTCATTGGTCTTGCAATTTTACAAACCTGACAGCGGAGAGATTCTATATGATGGGATGAGCAGCGCTGACTATTTATTGTCTGACATCCGTAATCAAGTCGCCATTGTTCCACAAGACGTCTTACTTTTTGGCGGTACTATTCGTGAAAATATTGCTTATGGACGCCTAGACGCTGATGCTGACCATATCATTACAGCTTCAAAACGTGCAAATGCACATGATTTTATTATGAATTTCCCGGAGGGCTATGATACACTGGTAGGTGAAAGAGGGGTTAAATTATCCGGAGGTCAACGTCAACGTATCGCCATTGCGCGCGCTTTATTGAAAGATCCTGCGATCCTTATCCTGGATGAAGCAACATCATCATTGGATTCCGAATCAGAAAGACAAGTACAATTAGCACTTGAAGAATTAATGAAAGGAAGAACTTCCATTATCATCGCACATCGATTGTCTACTATTGTAGACTCGGATCAAATTATGGTCATCGAAAACGGCGTGGTGTCCGAATCAGGAAATCATATCGAATTAATGAGCAAAGGTAGTGGACTATACCATCACCTGTACTCATTGCAATCCAAACATAAGATTCAAGTGTAAAAAAATGTTAATTCATAAGCCCTTTTAAAACTTTTCTCTGTATCAACTGTTTAATTGGTATCATAGTTGAAAGAAGTATATTAAAATATGAGCGATATGAAAAATAAAAATGGATTAGTTGCATTTGCGTTAATAGGTTTAGCAGCAGGTGCTGCAGCATGGTATTTATTAGGTACTGATGATGGCAAGAAACAATTAAGTCGTGCTAATGACGGAATTAAAGATCTGACTCGTTCTCTAAAAGATGTATCAAAAAGAGAAGCAAAAAGAGCTCGGAAATTAGCAAACCAGGCTTCCGAGGAATTACATGCTTTAAAAAATAAAGCTGCTGAAGGATTTGGATCATTGAAAGATAAAGCTTCTGATGAAGTGGATGCTTTAAAAAATAAAGCAAAAGAAGTAGGCAGAGAAGCATTGAATAATACCAATAGCGCTGCTCATAAATTAGCAGATCACGTTGACGATGCTGTCGATACAGCAAAAAGCAAAGTTGATAAAGCCTAAAACCTTTTAAAATTTACTTCCTCGTTGCACTATTCATTCAGCTTATTACATTTCATTTGTATCTTTGCGCTGTATGAATTTACTACAACAAGTAAAAACTTTAGTCTATAAAGATGCTATTCTAGAGTGGCGATCCAAATATGCCATCAATAGCATTTTACTATATGTAATATCTACAGTATTTGTTTGCTATCAAGCATTCAAATCTGTAGATGCTACGATATGGAACGCTTTATTTTGGATTATCATGCTCTTCGCATCGGTGAATGCCATTAATAAGAGTTTTACACAAGAAAACCAACAACGCCAACTTTATTATTACTCCATCGTAAACCCGAAAGCAGTTATACTCGCTAAAATCTTTTATAATATGTGCTTGATGGCATTTTTGGCCGTTGTTGCATACATCACCTACTCTGTAATTTTTAAAAATCCATTAGGCGATCCCGTTTTATACTTTTTGCAGTCATCCTGGGCAGTGTCAGTTTTGCTTCTGTTTTCACTATGGTTTCGGGTATTACTTCTAAAGCTGGAAATAACAGCACTTTAATGGCCATCCTGAGTTTTCCCGTTATTATTCCGTTGCTTATTGTACTGATTAAGCTGTCACAGAATGCAATGCAGGGTATGGATAGAGCAGAAAGTTTGAATGAAATCGTCGTTTTAATTGCAATTAATATCATCACAATCACTGTTTCTTTATTGTTATTTCCTTACCTTTGGCGTGATTAATTGCACAATTACAGTTTTTAAATATTCATAAAAATGAGAAAAAGTTGGTGGAAAATTTTGGCAGTAGTCTTAATTTCATTGGTCATCATTGCAGGGCTACTAGGTCCAGTACCTGCTTTATTCCTTCTTCATGAAACCATCCGAAATATTTACTTCCATGTCCCGATGTGGTTTGCAATGCTATTCCTTTATACAATATCTGTTATCTACAGTATCAAGTACTTGAATACGGGCAAGCAAGAGTATGATTTAATGGCGGTAGAAGCTGTAAATACCGGGATTACATTTTGTTTTATGGGATTAGCTACAGGTATGCTATGGGCAAATATTACCTGGGGAGAAGCATGGCCCAATGATCCTAAATTGAATGGATCTGCAATTGCGACATTGATGTACTTGGCCTACTTGGTCTTACGAAATGCGCTTGAAGAAGAGCAGAAAAGAGCTAAAATATCTGCCGTATATAATATTTTTGCTTTTCCTATCATGATTGTTTTGCTTTATATCTTACCAAACTGACTGATTCACTGCACCCAGGAAGCGGAGGAAATAGCGCTTTCAGCAACCTGGACATGAACAATCAGTTAAGACCGGTATTTTATACAGCCGTCATTGGGTGGATTTTGATCGGTACTTGGATGTTTACCTTACGCTACCGTTTACGTATCATCGAACAGAAGCAAAATGAAATTAATTAATTTTTTGAAAAATCTTATTACAATTGATATGAAAAAGTTATCACTATCAATCGCTTTAGTATTAATGACAACATTGAACATTTTTGCACAAGGCGATATTGATATGGCAACTGGACTAAGAAGTTCAGGTAAAATATACGTGGTTGTTTTGGTTATGCTCGTTTTGTTCTTAGGAATAGCTGGTTATTTGTTTATCCTGGATAGGAAAATAACAAGATTAGAAAAGAAACAAAATCAAAAATAATTTTACAATATCATCTTATAAAAGGCAATGCTATCATATCAAAAATGTGATGGCATTGTTGGTTTTAATCAACCTAATTCGGAATTAAATAGTAATATTGTAGAGAACAACTTGTAACAAGGCATACATGATTATCAGTCAATTTAGGAAATTCACGCCCATTAATATCGTTCTTCTTATACTTATAGGATTTTTCCTATGCTTTGGCGTATTCATTCATCTGCCCGAAAGCCTGACTCCTATCCTGTTTGAGCCCGCACTTGGCAATTTACTCGGAAAGGACGGTATCAATACCTTATCACCGCAAATGAATGTGCTGGTGACATTAGGATTAACCATTATTCAAGCGACCATACTAAATCGAATCATCGGTCATTTCAACTTGTTGGGTAAACCAAGTTTTCTTGTTGCATTGATGTATTTGACTTTAGCCAGTTTGTTTTTACCATTTCTGGTTATATCACCTACCCTGATCTGTAATTTCATATCGGTATGGATGCTGAGCAAATTATTAAGTTTATACCGGCAACAAGATATCAAAGCACTGATGTTTGACCTGGGCATGATCGTAGCTATCGGTAGCTTGATCTATTTCCCTTTCATCATCATGTTTCTTTTACTTTGGATCAGTCTCATCATTTTCAGACCATTCAACTGGAGAGAATGGATTTCACCGTTGTTGGGTTTTGCAACCATCTATTTTATCCTTGCGGTAATCTACCTCTGGTTAGGGAGATTTAAGGATTTCTATAGCATCTGGCTACCGCTGACGAAAACATTTCCAACAACAGTAACGATGGAAATCCATGATTACTTTGTACTTATACCCATCGTATTTAATTTGATACTTTTTCTCATCATTCTAAAAGATAATTTTTTTAAGAGCGTAGTACATATTCGAAAATCATTTCAGCTCTTATTTTTCATGTTGTTATTAGCAGTTGGTTCCTTTTATTGGAACAAGCAAATAACCGAAACACACTTTCTACTATGTGCACCTCCATTGGCAATTTATATGGCTTATTATTTCACACATGCAAAGAAAAAATGGCTTTTTGAGAGTGTATATGCAATCATTATTTTAACAATACTGTATTTTCAGTTTTTCTAAAATTTTAGCTATCAGGAGTTTAACCTTTTTTAACAAAATCAACTCTACAAGGTCGCAAAAATTAAATAGTTTTGTATGCTGATAGGATCATCTTAAAATATAAATTTGAACAGATTTTTAACCCGTTATACCGATCTTTTCGCATATTTTTAGAATCTTTGAAACACAAAACTTTAATATATTATTTATATAAAATAAAAGTTTCGCAACTTTAATCTATAATCATGCAGAAACGCTTTTTAAGCTCCATTACAAGTAAAGTACCTCAAGTGTTATTGACTTTAGGCTTATTATACAGCTCGTCAGCAGCATTTGCGCAGAAGTCGACGTCTGCATCACCTTATTCACAATTTGGCTTAGGTCAAATGCGTGAAGATCTACTACCTCAACATCGTGCGATGGGTGGCTTATCCACGGGTGTCCGTTACTTCGGTTCAGTTTATAATACGAATCCTAGTAATCCAGCTTCTTACTCTGCTGCCCAATTCAGTACTTTTGATGCCGGTCTATATGGAAATTTCACCCAATTGAGTTCGAAAAATAAGTCAGATAATACGGCAGATTTTGCTTTCAGTCATATCACAATGACCTTCCCAATGAAAAAAGCGGGCGGTATCAGTATCGGTCTTTTACCATACTCAGATTTAGGTTACAACTCAAACAGTACACAAAAAATAGACACCGTTAATTACAGAAAAACATTTACCGGAGAAGGTGGGTTAACAAAAGCTTATTTCGGATACGGTGTTAATATCACGAAGAATTTCAGTGTCGGAGCTAATATTTCTTACCTATTTGGTACGTTAAATGATTTTAGCCGACTTGAATTACCCTTTAACTACGGTCTGAACGTACAACAACAAGATAAACGTGAAATCCAAGGCGTAAGCTTTGACTACGGAGCGCAGTATTACAAAACGATCAATAAAGAATATTCTATAACAGTTGGTTATTCGGGATCATTGAATAATGCGATCCATGACCGCACAACATCATTTGTGACGCGTACGCTACCCTCAAACAATAGTGATGACACAAACATCGCTTTGGATACAGTGAGTCAAACTGAGCGAACAAGAAGAGATTTAAACCTTCCATTAAAACATAATGTAGGTATTACTTTTGCCAGAACAAACCGTTGGTTAGTAGGGGCAGAATTCAAATATGCAGACTGGTCGAAATTTCAGGTAAGAAAAAACGAAGAAAACTTAAAAACAAATTATGGATTTGCAATCGGTGGACAAATCACACCAGATCCAACTTCATTTAAATACACAAGCTTAATGGATTACCGTATCGGCTTCCGTTATAACAGAACGCAATACTTTATCAACAAACAGGATATCAATGATATGGCTATTACCTTTGGTGTTGGCCTTCCATTAGCAAGAAATCCTTACAGTGGTGCATTTTCCAAAATCAATATCTCTGCAGAACTGGGACAAATGGGAACCATGAACAATAGCTTGATCAGAGAGAGATACGTCAACTTGAATGTTGGTTTTACTTTAAATGACCGTTGGTTTAGAAGAAACTCCATTGATTAATCAAGAGACTGATATGGCAACACATACAATTGCCTCAAAAAAGCATTATACATTGCCTCTACTGCTCCTCATTGCAGTAGGGGCAATCTTCTTTACGGCTTGTGAACCCGATTTAAAAGAAGTAGATCGGATCGCTAATCTTAAAAAAGAAGAAGCCGTTGATATCTCTCGTCACGTCGACGTCATCTATAGCGATTCAACGATCGTAAAAGCACGGATGACTGCTCCTGAAATGCGCATTAAACATGATAGTACGCAAGTGTATGAATTTCCTAAAGGTATCCAGATCATATTCTATGATAAAGATGTTAAAGAAACACAACGTATTATCTCGGATTATGCGATTCAGCATGAAGCGGCAAAAACAACAACATTCAAAAAGAACGTTGTCGTAACGATGGCAGACGGGTCAATCATTAAAACAGATGAAATCATCTACGATGAAGGCAAAGAATCTTTCTATAATAATATGTCTATAACGGCCTATTTCAAAGATAATAGAGGTAACCTACAAGGATCTTCCTTTACTTCTGATAAGGATTTTAAAAAAATAAATATCCAAAATTCAACAGGTGTCATGCTCGTAAAAGACAATAGTATGTTCCCTTCATTTGGTCAATAAAATTTGCTCAAAACAAATTTGGATGAAATAAGTTTCCCTTAATCAGAAATAATTACTCTTTTTTTTATAAAAATTGTATCTTGCACCGCATTTAGGCATACTATTTCCTAAATAATGGTATTTTAAGTATTTAAACAATAATAAACACAATAAACAGACTATGGGATTAATGAGCTTTTTGCGCAACCGAGCTGGTTTCATTTTAACTGGAGCTATGGCTGTGGCAATTCTAGCATTTTTATTAGGAGATGTTGTCAAATCTGGAACTCCGTTTTGGGCTAAAAACCAAAATCGCGTAGCAGAAATAAATGGAGAGAAAATCGATTTCCAAGAATTCAACCAACAAGTTGATCAAACAGCAGAAATGTTTAAGCAACAAATGGGTGGTAACTTGACTCCTCAAATGAAATCATATGCTGTACAACAGGTATGGAATCAATTGTTGCAAAAAGAAATCCTAAAAAGCGAGATTGAAAAAATCGGCTTAGAGGTTGGTAAGAATGAATTAAATGATTTAGTAACTGGTAATCGTCCTTCTAATCAAATCGTTCAAGCTTTTACTGATCCACAGACAGGTCAATTTAATCGTAACCAATTGTTAACATTCATTTCACAATTAAACACCGCGGGTAATCCTCAGGCAGCACAACAGTGGGAAATGTTATTAGCAGCTGTAAAGGAAGAACGTTTGAACAATAAATACACAAGTTTATTAAACAATAGTGTTTATGTTACTTCGTTAGAAGCTAATGATGAATATCAACAACGCAATAAATTAGCAAATTTCAAATATGTATTATTGGATTATGCTGGCGTTAAGGATAGTGAAATCAAAATCACGGATGCTGACTATCAAGCATATTACGATGAGCATAAAAACTCATTTAAAAATCAAGAAGAAACTCGCTCTATCGAGTATGTTGTTGTAGATGCACGTCCTACTGCAAAAGATATCGATTATGCAAAAGAGACTATCAATAGATTGAAAACTGAACTAGCAGCTTCAACAAACGATTCTTTATTTGCATCGATCAACTCAGACAATAAATACCCTTATACTTTTGTTAAAAAAGGTCAATTAAGCCCAGCATTGGATTCAGTACTTTTCAATGTTCCTGCTGGAACTATTGTAGGTCCTTACGAATCTAACGGTCTATTTGAGATTGCTAAAGTAGCACAAACGACTGTTGGACCTGACTCCGTAAAAGCTAGTCACATTTTATTGAACGCAACTGCTGAAGGTGGTGTTCAGAAAGCATTAGCAAAAGCAGACTCAATCAAAGGTTTATTAGCGAAAGGAGAAAGCTTCTCTTCACTAGCTGTCCAATTCAGTACTGACCAAGGTAGTAAAGTAAATGGTGGTGAACTTGGTACATTCCCTCGTGGACAAATGGTTCCTGTTTTTGATAACGCTGTATTCAACGGAAAAACAGGTGATATTAAAGTTGTGGAATCACAATTTGGTGTACATATCATCAAAATCGAGAATCAAATTGGCTCTGCAAAATATGTTAAAGCTGCGATCGTAGATAAAGCGATAATCAGTGGTAAAGAAACACTAAACACGGCACATAGCAAAGCAAATGCTTTCTTAACTGCAGCTACAGCACAAAACTTTGCTCAAGAAGCTCAAAAATTAGGATTGAAAGCAACTACTGCAACTCGTGTTTTAGCAATGGACAATACATTGGACGGCAATGAAGCTCCAAGAGAATTGATCAAATGGGCATTCGAAGCTAAAAAAGATGATATTTCTGATCGTGTATTTGAAACAGAACAATCGTATATATTAGCACGTCTTGTTGATGTACAACCTAAAGGTATCCTGCCTTTAGCAACTGTGAAAAAAGATATTGAGCCTGCTGTAAAAAACGCAGTTAAAGCAAAACTATTGACAGAGAAAATGAATGCTGCTTTAAGCGGTGCTGGTTCTCTTGATCAGGTAGGACAGAAATTAGGTAAAACTCCAGTAGCGGTTGAAAATATCGTATTGGCAAATCCAGTTATCCCTGGAGTTTCTTTAGAAAACAAAGTGGTAGGTACTGTATTTGGTTTACAACCGAACAAACCATCTAAAGCAATTGAAGGTGCACAAGGTGTATATGCTGTTCAAGTGAATGGCTTTGTTAACCCAGCTGCGATTCCTGATTTAAATGCTCAGAAAAAACAAATTTTAGCAGGAAAACTTCAACGTTCTTGGGCTTCAATTTTCAAAGCTTTACAAGATAAATCAGAAATCACTGACAATCGCGTGAAATTCTTTTAAGATAATTTTAATTAACTTTGTAGCCGGACGAGTATATCGTCCGGCTTTTTTATTATTTGATATGGATATTCAAACCGACATTGTAAATAAAGTTGCTCAGAGTGGTATTATCACTGTAGATCTTGCGAAGTTCAAGCCATCAGGTGAACTTGTTGAATATGATATTAAAGACAATCTATTTCATGGCCTGATCTTAAAAGAGAAAGACTTTAGAGATTTTATAAAAACACATGACTGGTCAGCTTATGCAGGCAAACATGTCGCAATTACATGTTCGACTGATGCTATTGTCCAGACATGGGCATATATGCTGTTAGCGACCAAATTAGAGCCGTTTGCAAAGACTGTTGTATTTGGAGATCTTGCTGAACTCGAACGTATTCTATACGCCCAAACTATAGCCGAAATTGATATGTCTGAATATACTGATCAACGCGTTGTTGTAAAAGGATGTGGAGATATCAAAATTCCGGAATCGGCTTTCGTTCAGTTCTCTACTGCCTTGGCAAAAGTTGCGAAAAGTATCATGTATGGAGAACCTTGTTCTACCGTTCCTGTATTTAAACGTAAATAGCGGTATTCGTAATTTCAAAATATTTTTGTATTCTTACGTATATGAAAAAGCTAGTCTCGTTAATACTCTTAGTGCTCAGTTTCTGCGGTCAGATATTTGCTCAAGAACTTCCTCATTTGAAAGAAGCCGCTTTTAAAGGCGGAGAAAAATTAGAGTACAAATTAAAGTATGGTTTTCTATCTGCGGCAACTGGCCTATTGACGGTAACAGATACTAAATCAGGTAGCGGGGCACCGGCATTCCGGTTATATGCAACTGGGAAAACTGCCGGAGCATTTGCTTTATATACAGTTAAGAACGAATACAACTCCTATATAGATGGTAAGACTTACCTGCCTTATTATTATACTGAAAACATCAGAGAAGGAGGCTACAGACGGAATGATAAGGTTACTTTCGATCAAAAGACAAGATCAGTAAGCGGAAATAAAGGAGACTTCAAAAGTGTAGTATCTCAAACATTTGATTTACTATCAGCATACTATTTTGCGCGCAATTTAGACCTTTCGTCTGTCAAGCCAGGAGAGTCATTTAAATTGACTTATTTTTTAAACGACGAGATCGCCACATTAGGAATTAAATATATTGGTGTAGAAACCATAAAAACAGATTTAGGATCGTTAGAATGTCTTAAATTCAGTCCTGAAATAAAGCCAGGAAGAATTTTCAAGAAAAACAGTAAGTTATATCTTTGGGTAACCAATGATGGGAATCGTATCCCTGTAAAAGCTAACGTAGACATTTTAATTGGTTCTGTCACATTAGAACTCTTAAAAGCCGAAGGCTTGAAACATAAACTCGGACAACGTGCGAGTTATTCAAAATAAAAAATATCATGATAGAAGTAGGAAATGTATTAGTGCACGAAGATTTGATTAACAATGATTTCGTATGCAATCTTTCCAAATGCAAAGGCATTTGCTGTATAGAAGGAGATTCCGGCGCTCCATTAAAACAAAATGAGCTGGCCATACTTGCGGAGATATATCCAAAAGTAAAACCTTACATGACAGCTAAGGGTATAGAAGCCATAGAAGATCAAGGCACACATGTCATTGATATGGACGGAGATTTAACAACCCCATGTGTCGATGGTAATAAAGAATGTGCATATGTTACCTGGGAAAATGGTATCACAAAATGTGCCATTGAGAAAGCATATGAGCTTGGAGATATCAACTGGAAAAAGCCCATTTCCTGTCACCTATACCCTATTCGTACGACAACTTATCCTGAATTTGATGTGCTTCATTACGACAGATGGCACATCTGCAAAGATGCATGTACTTTTGGAAAAGAACTACAGGTTCCTGTATACAAGTTTCTAAAAGATCCGTTGATTCGGGAATATGGTGACGAATGGTACCAAAAATTAGAGAATGCGGTAGATTCATTATAATCTATTGCTTATATTTATAGACATTTAAGGAGATTATAGTGGTTTTTAACCATCTTGCATGCTGAAATTAAAAGAAATACAACGTCCCATCCTCAAGGAATTGGCAACTTTTGAAACTGAATTTAAAGCTTCAATGAAAAGTTCAATCCCTCTATTAGATCGTATTACAGGATATATTGTGAAAACCAAAGGAAAACAGATGCGTCCAATGTTTGTTTTCTTTTCGGCAGGTCTGTGCAACGGTATAAAAGAATCCACCTATCGTGGCGCTTCCTTAGTTGAGTTGCTTCATACAGCGTCATTGGTTCATGATGATGTTGTAGACAATGCAAATGAACGAAGAGGTTTCTTTTCTGTGAACGCACTCTGGAAAAATAAAGTATCCGTTCTAGTCGGTGATTTTTTACTTTCCAAAGGATTGCTTCTTTCAGTAAAGCATCATGAATACGACTTACTGAAAATTGTTTCAGAGGCCGTTGAACAAATGAGTGAAGGTGAATTATTACAGATTGAAAAAGCACGAAAACTAGATATCGAAGAATCAATCTATTTTGAAGTCATCCGTCAGAAGACAGCTTCATTGATTGCTTCCTGTTGTGCTTGTGGAGCATCATCATCTGGTGCCGATGCGACGACCGTTCAGAAACTACATGCATTTGGCGAAAAAATAGGTATAGCCTTTCAAATAAAAGATGATTTATTTGATTTTGGAATCGACGATGTGGGCAAGCCACTCGGTAATGATATCAAAGAGAAAAAAATGACTCTACCACTGATATATGCATTGAGTCAAGCGGACAAATCAGAAAAAAGAAGAATCATCAATCTGGTAAAAAACCATAGTGATGACAATAAAAAAGTAGCAGAAGTCATCGAGTTTGTAAGACAAAGTGGTGGATTGGAATATGCAACAGAAAAAATGTTGGATTACCAAAAAGATGCTTTTAAAATATTAGATGAATTTCCTGATAATGAATATAAAACAGGATTATTACAACTTGTCAAATTTACAACTGAAAGAAAAAAATAGAAAATGAGTCACGAGATCATGTTTTTTGGAGGATTTTTAATCTTCATTATTTTAATGTTAGCGATCGATTTAGGAGTGTTTTCAAAAGGAGACAAAACTGTATCCCTAAAAAGTGCCGCCATCATGAGTATAATCTGGGTATTATTAGCATTAGGCTTCTACTGGGTTTTACGTCACTATGGCCATGAATTACACAACATTCAAGATCTAGATCATCTGCAACAAGTCATCAAAGCTCATCTGCATGACGTTAAAATCATACCTGGAGATCTGGAAGGGAGTATTGCGTTATACAATAACAACCTAGCCCTAGAATTTATAACAGGCTATGTAGTAGAATATGCCCTATCTGTCGATAATATCTTCGTTATGGTGCTCTTATTTTCATCTTTTGGTATTCCAGAGCGTTACTACCATAAAGTATTGGTATGGGGCGTAATTGGAGCTGTATTAATGCGTTTCATATTCATCTTCTTAGGAGCAGCATTGATTACAAAATTCGGGTGGATCTTATACATCTTCGGTGGATTCTTATTGATTACCGGTATTAAGATGTTCTTAAATAGAAATCAAGAGGAAGAAGTAGATCCACAAAACCATCCTGTGGTAAAATTTGCATCTAAATATTTTAAGGTGACGCCTAAATTAGATGGTGGTCACTTTTTCCATATTGAAAATGGTGTCAAATATATGACACCTTTATTCTTGGTTCTGTTGGTAATTGAATTTACCGATTTAATTTTTGCTGTAGATTCTATTCCAGCGATCTTCTCGGTAACAAAAGATGCATACGTCGTATTTTTCTCAAATATCTTCGCGGTATTAGGATTGCGCTCTATGTTCTTCTTATTGGTTAATATCATTCACAAATTCCATTACCTGAAGGTAGGATTAGCATTTTTACTAATTTTCATCGGATTAAAAATGTTACTGCATCACTGGTTGGTACAAATTGGTTTTTCAACATCACATTCATTGATTATTATCGTCAGTATTTTGGTGATCAGTGTCGTCGCGTCATTGGTATTTCCTAAAAAACCAGATCTCAAAATAGAAAATTAATAAAAAACGGGGCTTTAAAAGCCCCGTTTTTTGTTAAGCACAATTTTATTACAATCAAATTGTAAGAATGTCATGATGGTAAATGAATTTATTTTTAATTTAGCATCATAAAATCATTAACTTTTAAAAAATGAATTGGAATAAATCACTCGTATTGGCAGCATCACTATTTGCAGCTTCATTACAAGTAGTACAGGCTCAGGATAATTTAATCAATGCCTTAAAAACAAATCAAAATGATAACAGTAAGGCTGGCTTTACTTTTACCGAAATCATTAATCTAAAAAATACTTCGATCAAAAACCAAGGTTCTTCCGGTACTTGCTGGTCATATTCTGGGAATTCATTCCTAGAGTCTGAAATGATTCGTATGGGAAAAGAACCTGTAGAAATTTCACAGATTTTCTCTGCTCGTAATACTTATTTAGGAAAAGCAAAAAACTACGTGCGTTTACACGGTGGATTATCTTTAGGCGAAGGTGGACAATTTCATGATGTTTTAAATGCGTTCCGCCACTATGGTGCTTTGCCACAAACAGAGTACACAGGCCTACACTATGGATCTGATAAAAACAACTTTGGTGAAATGACCAATATGTTGGATGCCATGTTAGCTACTTTTGTAAAAAGCAAGACGTTAACTCCAAACTGGGAAAAAGCATACACTGCAGCAATGGATTCGTACCTAGGTGAGGTCCCTAAAAGCTTCCAATACAAAGGTAAAAGCTATACACCTCGTACATTTGCTGATCAAGTAATTGGTATCAACCCTGATGAATATGTCGGTATTGCCTCTGTTACAGATCAACCTTACTACAATAAATTTGTATTATTGATTCCTGATAACTGGTCATTTGATAATTTTTATAATGTTCAAATCAATGACCTGACTGATATCATTGACAATGCATTGAATAATGGTTATACAGTAGCTTGGGCAACAGATGTTTCTGAAAAAAGCTTTAGCTGGAAAAATGGTGTTGCTTATGTCCCTGCAAAACCATTCGAGCAAATGACCCCACAGGAACAACAAGAAATGTTTGTTGGACCAAAACCTGAGGCTAAAATTACAGCTGAACAAAGACAGACTGCTTTCGACAACTACCAAACAACTGATGATCATGGTATGCACATCGTTGGATTAGCCAAAGATCAAACAGGCAAAGAGTATTATATCGTTAAAAACTCTTGGGGTGTGACAAACGATTATAAAGGTTACTTGTATGTAACAAAAGAGTTTGTTCGTTACAAAACAACATCACTTTTAGTTCATAAAGATGGAATTCAAAAAGGTTTAAAGTCCAAAATGAAGATCTAGGCCTATAAAAAGCACCATTCTACAAATAGGTTACAGAAATAAATTTCTGTAACCTATTTTTTTTACAATTTTATTACATAACTTTAATTTCAAGAAATGATTAAGTGAGCAACTTCTTAGAGACTGGTTATGAAAAAGATATTATTATTCCTCCTTATTTTACCCTTTGCCGTTATAGGTCAAGAAAAAGGAATAACATTTGAGCACGGATTGAACTGGAGCCAAATTAAAGAAAAAGCAAAAAAAGAAAACAAATTTATCTTTGTGGATTTGTTTACTACCTGGTGTGGTCCTTGTAAATACATGAGTGCTAGTGTATTTTCACAAACAAAGTGGGAGATTTCTTCAATTCTAAATTTGTTAATACCAAAATCCAAATGGATAAAACGGACAAGGACAGTGAAGAAGTGAAAGCATGGTATGAAGAAGCCGAGCGGTTCGGTAAAGACTACAAAATTGCCGCATATCCTACCTTCTTAATTTTCAATCCTCAAGGTGAACTTGTGCACCGTATGGTCGGAGGTGGCGATGCTGATGAATTTATTGAGCGGAGTAAAGATGCTTTAAAACCTGAAACACAGTATTATGCCTTGTTAAAAGCGTTTAACGAGAATCCAACAGATTTATCATTAGCGCACCGTATGGTTAGAGCTGCGAACACAGCTTATGATGAAGCTACTGTGACACAAGCTGAAGATATCATTATCTCCCATACCAAACCTGAAAATTTAACGAAAGAATGTGCAGCCTATCTCGTGGCAAACACACACACATCCCGATCTAAAGCTTTCGAGCTACTACGGGATAATCCTGAAAAAATTGATGCTTTATTAGAAAAAAATGGCGCGGCAAATCGTGTACTTGCCACTGTGGCCATCAATGAAGTATTAGGAACTAAAATTGATTTCAATACAGAACCTGATTGGGAAGCTTTAAAAACCGAAATATCCGGCAAATACGCTAACATCAATTTGATCCAATCTTCAAATTGATGAAGGCACAGTATTATGTACAATCGCGTAATTGGTCTTCTTTAACAAATATTGTTGACAGCTATTTAACATCTGAAGATCTAAATTCAAATCAATTGAATAGTTATGCTTGGGAAATTTTTGAAAACAGTACCGATGCGGCATGTTTAGAAGCAGCTTTAAAATGGAGCAAAAGAGCTGTAGAACAAGATGTAAAAAGTGCATATTTAGACACTTATGCCAATTTATTGTATAAAAAAGGAGATAAGATAAATGCTATAAAATGGCAAGAAGAAGCAT
This sequence comes from Sphingobacterium sp. IITKGP-BTPF85, assembly GCF_001006065.1. NCBI lineage: Bacteria > Pseudomonadati > Bacteroidota > Sphingobacteriia > Sphingobacteriales > Sphingobacteriaceae > Sphingobacterium > Sphingobacterium sp. IITKGP-BTPF85. The sequence goes on along the minus strand of NZ_ASZT02000033.1, from coordinate 8,803 downwards.
TATCTCTGGCGACAGAAGGCGAACAAGATAACTATCAGGATACACTAGCTAAAATGAAAAGTGATATCCCAACCTGGAATTTATAATACTCTTGAACATAATTATTAAATAGAAAAAGGGTTGAAAATTATTTATTTTCAACCCTTTTCGATACCGCAGAAATTATTAACTGTTTTTCAATGATTTCATATCGATTACAAAACGGTACTTCACGTCTGATTTAATCATACGTTCGTATGCATTATTGATATCTTGAATATTGATAACCTCAACATCTGAAACGATCTGGTGTTCACCACAGAAATCTAACATTTCCTGCGTCTCTTTGATACCACCGATCAACGATCCCGCTAAGTGTCTACGCTTACCGATCAGCAAACCACCATGAACTCCTGGTAATGGCTCTACAGCTCCCACAATACACATTGTTTTATCCAATTTTAAAAGACTTAAATATGGATTAACATCGTGACCTACTGGAATCGTATTCAATAAAAAGTCAAAAGTATTCGTATGCGCCTGCAATTGTGACGCATCTTTAGAAATCAAAACTTCATCAGCACCTAATTTCTTTGCATCTTCACCCTTTTCTGGAGAAGTTGTAATCATGACAACATGTGCACCCATCGCTTTCGCAAATTTAACACCCATATGCCCTAATCCTCCAAGGCCAATAACACCAACTTTATCACCTTTTTTCACATTCCAGTGACGCAAAGGCGACCATGTTGTAATACCGGCACACAATAGAGGAGCAGCTGCTTTCACATCAATTGTTGTCGGGATACTCAGAACAAAATCTTCTTCTACAACGATATTCTCCGAGTAGCCACCATAAGTAATACCACCATGTTTAGATTTAGCACTGTTATAAGTGCCGATCATCCCACTTTCGCAGTACTGCTCCAACCCTTCATCACAAGGATTACAGTGCTTGCATGATTCGACCATACAGCCTACACCAACAAGGTCACCGACCTTATATTTTGTCACATTTGGCCCTACGGCCAACACACGCCCAATAATTTCATGGCCAGGAACTACGGGGTAATGTGGCTGTCCCCATTCTGCTCTTGCTGTATGAATGTCACTATGGCAAACACCACAATATTCAATATCAATAAAAACATCCTTATCCTGCAAATCCCGGCGTTGAATATGATGTGGTTTTAAATCTTCGGCCTCCGAAAAGGCTGCATATGCTTTTGTACTCATCTTAGTTTGTTTTAAGTAAAAGTAGCTCTTTTAATAAAAAATCCACTCTTGTCGGGAGTGGATTTACTTTGAAATGATATTTATTTTAGTGCTTTAATTCCCATATTCCACAGGGTAAAAGCATATTTATCAGCTGTTTCATTAATCACCACTTCTGTCGAACGACCTGCCCCATGACCCGCTTTTGTTTCAATCCGAATAAGAACAGGACGATCACACTTCTGTTTTGCCTGTAATTCTGAAACAAACTTATAAGAATGTGCCGGCACTACACGGTCATCATGATCTCCGGTGGTAACCAATGTCGCAGGATAACAAACACCTTCTTTAACATTATGTACAGGTGAATATCCCTTCAGATAATCAAACATCTCTTTGCTGTCATTAGCAGTACCATAATCATATCCCCAACCTGCTCCAGCTGTAAATGTATGGTAACGTAACATATCCAGCACGCCTACTGCTGGTAAAGCTACTTTTGCAATAGTTGGATCTAACGTAATGGTTGCCCCAACGAGCAATCCTCCATTTGAACCTCCAGATAGTGCAGTATAATCAGGAGAAGTATAGCCATTGCTCTGTAAATACTTTGCTGCGGCAATAAAATCGTTAAACACATTCAGCTTATTAAACTGACGGCCACCATCATGCCATTTTTGGCCATATTCGCCGCCACCTCGTAAGTTTGCGACAGCATATACGCCGCCATTTTGAATCCAATTGGCTGTAGATACACTAAAACCAGGAGTCAAACTGATATTAAAACCACCATAACCATAAACAATAGTCGGATTTTTACCATCCAGCTTCAATCCCTTTTTGTGCGTGATGATCATTGGAACTTTTGTTCCATCTTTTGATGTGTAGAAAACCTGTTTAGATTCAAACTCATCAGAATTAAACTTCACTTTAGGTTTAATATAAACCTCAGATTGTCCATTGTCTACATTAAATGTAAAACTTGTAGATGGGGTGATGTAATTGGAAAAACCGTAATAGATTGTTTTTTCCTTTTTCTTACCCGAAAAACCTGCAGCAGTTCCTACACCCGGTAATTTGATCTCACGAATTTTTTTACCTGTATAATCGTATTGTTCAATAACTGAAATGGCATCTTTAAGATAATTGGCAAATAAATAACCACCACCAGTCGAAACTTTAAGGACATTTTCCGTTTGAGGAATAACATCAATCCAGTTCTTCGATTCAGGTTGACGAATGTTCATCTTCACCAATTTATTATTTGGTGCATTTAAATTTGTTTGCACATAAAAAGTATCGCCATCATTATCAATGATACTTGTGTTACTGTCAAATCCACTTAAGATGTTGATGATCTTACTTCCAGGCTTAGATAAATCCTGTACATACAATTCATTGCCGGTCGTTGTATTTGCGGCAGAAATGATTAAAAACCGCTCATCATCCGTTAAGTTGGCACCGATATAACGGCGTTGAACAGCAGCTCCACCGAAAATCATTTTATCTTTTGCCTGTGCGGTACCTAGTTGATGAAAATAAACTTTATGCTGATCTGTTTTCTCCGATAATTCTGAGCCTTTCGGTTTATCATAGCTGGAGTAATAAAATCCAGTATTCCCCTTCCATGCAATGCCTGAGAATTTGATATCAATTAACGTCTCACCAATTTGTTTTTTATCAGCAGTATTCAAAATAATTACTTTTCTCCAATCCGAGCCTCCTTCTGAAATAGAATAAGCCATCAAACTACCGTCTTTTGAAAAACTTACATCTGACAAAGAAGTTGATCCATCTTTAGAAAATGTATTTGGATCTAAAAAGACCTCTTCCTTTCCACCTTTATTTGATTTTCTATATAGAACGGCGTGTTGCTGCAAACCATCATTTTATAAAAATAAGTATAAGCACCCTCTATAAAAGGAGTTCCAACTTTCTCATAATTCCAAATATCTGTCAATTGTTGTTTCAGCTGATCGCGATATGGAATCTGAGCTAAATAATCATACGTCACTTTATTTTGCGCAACAACCCAAGATTTTGTATCCGCTGCTAAGTCATTTTCCAACCAACGGTAAGGATCTGGAACTGATTCGCCAAAGAACTGATCAACTACCTGACCTTTTTTTGTTTCTGGATATTTCAATTCTTGTGCGTTTCCAAGATGTACGGACGACATAGCTATTACTGTTAAAATTAAACTCAGTTTTTTATTCATGTTATTTTCAAATGAGGTTATAAACAAATTTAATAAATTATAACGTGTTTCAGCGCCGCTTAAATAATTAGATTAGGCAAACATTTTTTCAACAAAATTCGTTTACTACAGAAAATATCGCAAATTGCCTAAGTATAAATTAACATCCAATGATTCATAAAATATTTTTAACGCTAAGTGTACTAACTGCTGCCAGCTTAACAACAGTAATAGCACAACCTAATCAAGCGTTACCGATCAATCAATACCGGGTCACAGAGACTAAAATCAATGATTTGGTCCATACTAAACTGAATGTAAAATTTGATTACGGAAAACGCTACCTATATGGAGAAGAATGGTTGACGCTAAAACCTCACTTCTATCCGACCGACTCTTTACGCTTAGATGCCAAAGGGATGGACATAAAAGAGATTGCACTACAAGAAGGTAATCAAAAAACACCGCTCAAATATGATTATGATGGCGAATCGCTATTCATTAACTTGGGAAAACCATTTCAAGGGACCGAGAAATACACCATTTATATAGCCTACACCTCTAAACCAGATGAATTAAAAGCCAAAGGCAGTGCGGCAATTTCCGATGCAAAAGGATTGTATTTTATCAACCCGGATGGAAAAGTTCCAAATAAACCGATCCAGATATGGACACAGGGTGAAACGGAGGCCTCTTCGGCCTGGTTTCCTACCATAGATAAACCAAATCAAAAAACTACTTCTGAAATCTCCATTACGGTGCAGGACCATTATACAACCCTTTCTAATGGAGCGTTAACAGCACAGCTTAAAAATACGGATGGTACCCGAACAGATACTTGGAAAATGACCCAAGCTCATGCTCCATACTTATTTATGATGGCCGTTGGTGATTTCAAAATAACAAATGATCACTACAAATCCATTCCGGTGGATTATTACCTTGAACCAAAATACGCTCCATATGCGAAAGATATATTCGGTAAAACACCAGCAATGATGGCTTACTACAGTCAAATTTTAGGCGTAGAATATCCCTGGAATAAATATGCCCAAGTAGTTGCGCGAGACTATGTATCGGGAGCTATGGAAAATACAACCGCAACTTTACATGGTGAACCGGTACAAAAGACAACACGGGAATTACTAGATGATAATGAGGAAGGAACTATTGCCCATGAGCTATTTCATCAATGGTTCGGTGATTTAGTAACAGCCGAATCATGGTCAAATCTGACCATGAATGAATCTTTTGCTACATTCGGAGAGGTGATATGGCGCGGTCACGATGGCGGACAAGATAAAGAAGATAAATCTCGGTTTGAAAAACTGCAAGTTATTTAAGATCGACCAAAAATGGAATAAGCCCTACCTTAGCACGCTTTCATTATAACGATAAAGAAGATATGTTTGATAATATTTCCTATTCAAAAGGATCGGTAATTCTCTATGCATTAAAAAATCAGATGGGAGATGCTGCTTTCTATAAATCGTTACAAAAATATTTAACAGACAATGCCCATAAAACAGGAGAAACGCACCAGCTTCGACTTGCTATGGAAGAAATAACAGGTAAAGATTGGAGTCCATATTTCAATCAATGGTATTATCAAGGCGGTCATCCTATTTTAAATATCCAATATAGTTATGAAAACGGAGCGCAGAAATTAGCCATTAAGCAGATGCAGGATGTCAGCGTACAAACGTTCACTTTACCTTTAAGCATCGATTTTTATACGGCAAATGGAAAAGAGACTAAAAGTATTCTTATTAATCAGCGAGCACAGGAATTTAGTTTTCCTTTTGAACAAAAACCTGATTTTATCGATTTTGATCCTGCTAAAATATTGGTTGGTGAGGTTATCGATAATAAAACAATGTCCGACTATACGTATCAATATCAAAATGTACCGACCTATTATAACCGTATTAAAGCAATTGGATATGCCTTACAGAATAAAAATACGGAAACAACAAAATTGTTAATAGAAGCATTAAACGACAAAGAAGAAGATCTTAGAGCTGCTGCAATTCAAGGATTGGATTTAACAGACCCATCCGTTAAAAATAGTGTTGAAGCAAAAATTATCTCCATGGCGCAACAGGATCCCAAAACGAAAGTAAGAGCTTCAGCATTGGTCGCATTAGGAAATAGCGGTAATCATAAATACTTGCCTATTATTGAAAAAGGTCTAAAAGAACAATCCTATGCTGTATTAAGTGCATCATTGCTGGCCATAAAAAAATCGCTCCTTCAAAATTGGATAAATCAATTGAATCATTGGATTCCGAAGCAAAAGCATATTTAGCACCATTCATCAAACAGCTTAAAGAAAAACGCTGATGGTAATTAATGGATGTTATTTCCATTAAAAATTAGAATTGTAAAAAACAAATTTATCGAAGTTTGAAATCCGAAGTGATTTAGGTAGTTTTGACCACATGTCAACAGGAAAAAATATCTATTTCGCTTCGGATTTTCATTTGGGATCTTATCCACAAAGTAAATCCAAAGAAAGGGAACGTCTAATTATATCTTGGCTTGATCATATTAAAGATGATGTTGCTGAATTATATTTAGTTGGTGATATTTTTGACTTTTGGTTTGAATACAGTACCGTTGTACCAAAAGGATATATTCGTTTTCTAGGAAAACTGGCAGAATTGGTGGATAAGGGAGTCAAATTAACCATCTTTAAAGGAAATCATGACATGTGGATGTTCGATTATTTTAAAAACGAACTGCAAGCAACTATTGTCGATGACGAACTACTCATAAACCGAGATCAAAAATCTTTTTATCTCCATCATGGTGATGGCTTAGGTGCGGGAGATCGTAAATATAAAATCTTAAAAAAATTCTTCCGAAGTAAGACCTGTCAATGGCTATTTGCAAGATTGCACCCAAATTTAGGAATCGGCATTGCCACACGCTGGTCAAAACACAGTCGACTTGCTAATCATGAAGATGAGCATTTTTTAGGTGAAGATCAGGAATGGCTCATTGGTTATGCAAAAGAAATGGAAGCCAAGCAGCACCATGATTTCTACATTTTCGGACATCGTCATTTACCTTATGACATCAAACTTTCGGATCAGAGCCGAGTGATAAACTTAGGTGAATGGATGAATTACCAGACCTATGCAGTCTGGGATGGTCATAAACTAAAACTTGAAAAATGGTCAAAATAAAAAAAAGTTTACGCGATTGCCTTTTGAGTTACTACCCCTTAGAAGCAGATGACATTGAGGCTATAGAAGCTATTACGACCGAAGTCCACATCCCTCGGAATACCATCATTATACAACAGGACAAACTGCAACATGATATCTACATACTATCATCAGGATTAGCACGCGTCTATTATGAAGTTCCTAATAGAGAAATCACACTTGATTTTAATGATGCAGGCTGTATGCTGATGTCGATCAATACCTACGCCCGAAATGAGCCTGGATATGAAAACATTGCTATTGTAGAAGATGCTACTTTATTTAAAATAAACTCTCCCGCCCTTTTCAGGTTGTATGAAGAAAATATTCGCATTGCTAACTTAGGGAGAAAAATTGCAGAGTACGAATTTATTAAAATTGAACAGAGAGCGATGTCCAAACTTTTCAATACTGCACAAAGTAGATATATGGATCTGCTAGACAAATACCCCACTTATATCAACCGTATCAAATTAGGTTACATTGCCTCCTATTTAGGAATTTCCCAAGTCACCCTAAGCCGTATCCGCGCCAACATTCGGTAATTTTTTAACATTAGTAAAAAATAATTACGCTAATTGTATCCATCTTTGCAAAAAAAAGGCTATGAATTGGATATTATTAATTTTAGGTGGGTTATTTGAAATTGGGTTTACCACCTGCTTAGGAAAGGCAAAACAAAGCGAAGGTTCTGCCATGTATCTTTGGTATTTCGGATTTGTCCTTTCCCTGTTTTTAAGCATGGGTTTACTAATCAAAGCAACGCAAACATTACCGCTCGGTACTGCGTATGCAGTTTGGACAGGAATTGGTGCCGTAGGAACAGTTTTAATCGGAATCTTCTTCTTTAAAGAACCTGCAGATTTTTGGCGCATATTCTTCATTTTCACTCTTATCGCATCTATTGTAGGCTTGAAGGCAGTTTCTTCACATTAAGCAATAGAACTATTATTAAATCGACAAAATTTCTTTACTTTTGTAAGCTTAAAAGCTCTTGCGCATGTCGCAGGGTTTGAATAATGTGAATTATGTTAGAAAAATTACAGGCGATAAAAGAAAGATGGGAAGAAGTGGAGGCTGAATTAAGCAATCCAGAGACCATCAAAGATATGAAGCGTTTTGCTAAATTAAATAAAGAATACAAAGATTTAGGCAAAATCGTAGATCAGTACCATATTTACAGAAATATGGTAAGCAATATCGATACCAATAAAGATATTATCAGCAATGAGAAAGATCAAGAACTTCGCGATATGGCGAAAGAAGAACTTGATGAATTATTAGTTGCAAAAGAAGAGAAGGAAGATGAAATCCGCATGATGCTGATTCCGAAAGATCCGGAAGATGATAAAAATGCAATTTTAGAGATTCGTGGTGGTACTGGTGGTGATGAAGCGGCATTATTTGCAGGTGATTTATACCGTATGTATACCCGTTTCTTTGAGACCAAAGGCTGGAGAGTTGAGGTTATGGATGTAACGGAAGGAACTTCTGGTGGTTACAAAGAGGTAATCTTGAAAGTAATCGGAGAAGATACTTACGGACAATTGAAATATGAATCAGGTGTACACCGAGTACAACGTGTTCCTGATACAGAAACGCAAGGTCGTGTCCATACTTCTGCGGCATCTGTTGCTGTTCTTCCAGAAGCTGAAGAAGTGGATGTTGACATCAACCCAGGAGATGTTGAGATGCATACGTCACGTTCAGGTGGTGCCGGTGGTCAGAACGTCAATAAGGTAGAAACAAAAGTACAGTTGACTCACAAACCTTCTGGTATTGTAGTGGTATGTCAAGTAGAACGTTCTCAATTAGCGAACCGTGAATTGGCAATGGAAATGCTTCGTACTAAACTTTACGAGATCGAATTGAACAAAAAGAACGGCGATATTGCAGCAAAAAGAAAAACTTTAGTCTCAACCGGTGACCGTTCTGCAAAAATTCGTACTTATAACTACCCTCAGGGAAGATTTACAGAGCACCGTATTGGAATGACAACATACAATTTACCAGCTATTTTGGACGGTGATATTCAGCCGATTATCGACGCATTACAGTTCGCTGAGAATGCAGAAAAGATGAAAGACGGAGCCGTAGACTAGTTTTTTTTAAATAATATTAGCAAATAAAGAAATAAACGCTATATTTGCACACCTTCAAGAGAGAAGGTAAACGGTCTGGTAGTTCAGCTGGTTAGAAT
>NZ_ASZT02000032.1:0-43822 GCF_001006065.1 Sphingobacterium sp. IITKGP-BTPF85 | reverse complement strand
TTTTTCGGATACTTCTTTTCAGGTGGTTTTTCGTTCAAGAATCAATTGATGTTTGGCGAAATTCTTGGTGAAAATAAAGTGGGATCGGTGGTTAAAACACTTCTCACGATAATTTTTATTACATTATTATTTGAACTTCTCGGTGCTTTATTAATCTTTAGCACGCTAGATGCAACTCTTTTTCCTTCTCTGGGAAATCAGGTGTTTTTCGCTATTTTTCATTCTGTATCTTCTTTTTGTAATGCTGGTTTTTCGATCCTAACGGATGGAATCACCAATGATGGCTATAAATTTAATTACAACTTCCAATTGGCTTTGTCTGTATTATTTATACTAGGTGGATTGGGTTTTGGGATCGTATTGAATATTTATTCCTATGTAAAAGATTCTTGTATTTACTGGTATCATCGGTTGGTGACGAAGAAGAATTATAAGCATAAAGCTTGGAACTTCAGTTTTAATTCAAAATTAGTGCTGGCGTGTAATGCGGTTGTCGTTGTGTTGGCAACAATATTCTTTTTTCTGTTAGAGCGGAACAAGACTCTTTCTTTGGAACAGGGGCAGATGGGCGAGTGGATAACCTCATTTTTTATGGCCAATGCTTCGCGTTCGGCTGGATTTAATAGTGTTGATCTCTCATTTGTATCCATGCCCACAGTCTTGTTAATTATCCTACTCATGTGGGTAGGAGCATCTCCTGGTTCCACTGGTGGTGGTGTTAAAGTTACGACCATTGCGGTGTCTATAATGAATATCATTGCTTTGGCAAGAGGAAAAGAGCATATTGAACTTTTTAAAAGACGGATCGCAGGCGAATCTGTACATAAAGCATTTGCCATTATTCTATTGTCGCTATTTACGATCGGTGTGAGTTTTATGCTGCTGGTTTTTTCAGATCCTGATAAGAGTTTTAAAGCATTGTTATTTGAGGCAGTATCTGCCTATACGACCTGTGGGCTGAGCTTGGGAATTACACCATCTTTGAGTGTTGCAGGTAAATTTATTGTAATGATGACGATGTTTGTCGGTCGTGTCGGTACATTGACATTATTGGTGGCTTTTATTAAAAATATAACACGAAGAAATTACACTTTCCAGAGGAAAAGATACTCTATTAATCGAATTTATATGAAATATATCGTTTTAGGACTAGGGCATTTTGGACGATCACTTGCAGTTCATTTGACAGAATTGGGGCATGAGGTGATCGGGGCGGATAAAAGTCTGATTATTGTTGAGCAATTAAAAGATAAAGTAACACATACGGTCTGTCTGGATACAACAGACCGGGAGGCAGTATCATCTTTACCGCTTAAGGACTGCCATGCCGTTATTATTGCTATTGGAGAGGATGAAGGAGCTTCATTGCTAACAGTAGCTTTAATGAAACAATTAAAAGTAAAGCGAATCATAGGAAGAATTGTTTCGGACCTTCAGAAAACAGTGCTTGAAGCAATGGAAATCGCCGAATACATTATGCCAGAGGAAGAGGCTGCAGAAAGGCTAGCGATGCGTTTGGACAATATTGATATTGTAGATTCATTCAAAGTATCTGAAAAATACAGTATTATTGAGACAAAAGTTCCATCAAAATATGTTGGAATGACCCTTCGTGAAGCTAACCTAACTAATCTTTTTAAAGTGATCGTCATGACAACACTCAAGATAACCGAGGTAAAAGATAGCATCAAAAAGAAAGAAATTAAGGAGGCTTCGGGTATAGCGACTTCGGAAACATTATTGGAAGAAGGGAATATATTGGTTCTTTTTGGTGAATTGTCGAATATTAATAAGCTTATCCAAAAAGGGGAATAGGAGAAATAAGTCTTGGGTTTGGAAAATAATATAAATTGTAAAATCAAATGTATATTTTTGGTTTTCGTAAGTTTTAATAACCTAATAATATAAATGAAAAATTGGTTTAAGGAAAATTCAGCACATCTTATCGTGATAGCGATTTTTGTAGCGCTTGTATTCTTTTATTTTACTCCAGTGTGGCAAGGGCAGACTTTGGCACAAAGTGATGTTGTGCAGGCTCAAGCTGCACAGAAGGAAATGTTCGATTATAAAGCTCAAGATGGAAAAGCTCCGTTGTGGACAAATTCAATGTTTGGTGGCATGCCCACTTATCAAATCTGGTCTGCAAGTGAAAATAATATTGGAACCTATATCTTAGCGGCGGTCAAAACCGTTTTTCCACAACCCATTGATATCGTTTTATTTTATTTATTGGGAGGGTATTTCTTATTGAGTGTATTACGTGTTCGACCATGGCTAGCCGCATTAGGCGCCGTTGCTATTGCGTTTACATCTTATAATTTTATTTATATCGAAGCTGGACACGTCACAAAAGCGTATGCTATTGCTTTTATTCCTGCTGTCATAGGAGCGGTGATCATGTGCTTTAGAGGGAGCAGAGTTTGGGGCCCTGTTCTGTTGGCCTTATTTATGGCTCTTGAGATCCGTGTCAACCATTTACAAATGACTTATTATATGCTTATCGCATTGATGGTTTATGTAATCTTTGCCTTGGTATACGCCATTCGTGATAAAAAGATCAAGGAGTTTTTTATTGCTTCGGGTTTACAGTTGGCTGCAGTAATTGTCGCTATTTTAGTGAATGCTTCGATTTTAATTCCCACTTATGAGTACAGTAAATTAAGTACACGCGGTCACGCCAATATTACTAAAGTGGATGCCTCGAAAGAAAAGGGATTAGATAAACAATATGCTTACGAATGGAGCCAAGGTGTAGGAGAAACATTGACATTTTTGATTCCGAATGCGTATGGAGGAGGAAATAGTGGTATTTTGGATGAAAAGTCTAATGTCGCAAAGTTTTTGCAGTCTACTTTTGGAGCACAGGGAATGAGCACTGTTCAGGCAGGTGAATTCGCAAGTAGAATGCCGGTTTATTGGGGAGACAAACCATTTACTTCTGGTCCATGGTATTTTGGAGCTGGTGTATTGTTTCTTTTCATTTTAGGTCTATTTATTGTCAACAATAGACTAAAATGGTGGATTCTTACAACAACTGTCCTAATTTTATTGCTGTCGTTCGGAAAGAATTTTACATTGGTTTCAGACATATTCTTTGACTACTTCCCGATGTACAATAAGTTCAGAGCGGTCGAGTCGATATTGGTGATCGCGGCAATTTTGATTCCATTGATGGCGGTGTTAACGTTGAATGAGTTGATCACAAAGGCAGATAAAATTGAGAAATTAGATAAGAAAGTACTGTATACTTTTATCGGATTAGGTGCTATTTGTTTACTTGTTGCTTTTGTACCAGATCTATTTTTAAGTTTTAAAAAGAAAGAGGATGTGCAATTGCTGGAGCAACTGACAAGCCAGGTCGGTGATCAGGCAGTTGCAAATCAGTGGTTAAACAATTTAATAAAAGATCGTTCGGCAGTGGCGAGTGCAGATGCGTATCGTTCTTTTGCCATCGTTTTGATTACCTTTTTAGCAGTATGGTTTTTTATTAAGAAGAAGCTTTCTGCAAATGTTTTGATTATTGGATTGGCGGTTGTTTTTCTGTTTGATCTCTGGAGTGTCGATAAGCGCTTTTTAAATGACAAATCATTTGTAGAGAAACGCATGGTAACAGGTCAGGCTTTTCAAGAGCGGGAGGTCGATCAATTGATTCGTATGGACAAGGATTTGAGTTACCGTGTCATTGATTTAACCACAAATCCATTTTCAGATGCCCGTGCGTCATATTATCATAAATCTTTAGGTGGTTACCATGCTGCGAAATTGATGCGGTTTCAGGAGATTTTGGAGAACCAATTTAATGGAGCTATAAACGAAGACGTGTTGGATATGTTTAATGTCCGTTATGTCATTACAGGAGATGAACAAAAGGGGCAACGGATACAACGTAGAAGTTCTGCTGCTGGAAATGCCTGGTTTGTTGATCAAGTAACATTTGTTAAAGACAATGCGCAGGAGATGCAGGCGATTGGTAGTTTCACTCCTTCAAAAGAGGCTTTTGTTAGTGAAGAATTTAAAGATAAATTTGACGGTAAACGTTTAGGTTTGCCCGTTAATGCATCGATAAAGCTGACTTCTTACCATCCTGATAAAATGGTTTATGAATATTCTACTCCTACAGATGCATTTGCTGTATTCTCTGAGGTATATTATGAAAAAGGCTGGAAGGCTTTTGTTGACGGTAAAGAGGTGCCAATTATACGTGCTGACTATATTCTGAGAGCATTACAATTACCAGGTGGGAATCATAAGGTCGAGTTTATTTTCGATCCGGCATCTCATAAGCTCGGTAATATATTGACATTAATTGCGTCCATAATTTTAGGATTAGGGATTGCTGTTGCAATTTACTTCTCAATCAAAAAGAATAAAAAAGCAACAATCTAGAAAGATTGTTGCTAAAAATAATTTTTTAAAAACCTTTAGAATAACTTGAGCTGTGGATCAGTTATTCTAAAGGTTTTTCTATGATGTGGTGTTATTCCTCTGGCAAGTACTGCACTTCTGTGCTTGACTGTAGGGTAGCCCTTATTGTTTAGCCAATCATACTCAGGATAATCTTTTGCAATATTGTCCATATAATCATCACGGTACGTTTTAGCTAAGATGGATGCTGCCGCAATAGATAAATATTTTCCGTCACCTTTAACAATACAATTATGGGGGATTTCCTGATAGGGAATAAATTTATTACCATCGACTAAAATGTACTCGGCTTTTAATTTTAATTGATCCAGAGCTCGATGCATGGCGACATAAGAGGCATTATGAATATTTATCCGATCAATCTCTTCTGCGGAAACGCTAGCTACTGCATATGCTAAAGCCTCCTGCTCTATAATACTGCGCAATTGCATTCTTTTTTTGCACTAAGCTGCTTGGAGTCATTTAATACTTCATGATGGTAGTCTTTTGGGAAAATCACTGCAGCAGCAAAAACTGGCCCCGCCAAACAACCTCTCCCAGCCTCATCACAACCCGCCTCTATAAACTCATCTTGAAAATATGATAATAGCATTTTATTTATTTTTGAGTAGCAAAAATACAATATATTATTAATAGCAAAAGGATGTGTTTATAGTAGCTTTATATATGAATTGTGGTATTTGATTTTTTGAACAAAATGCGAACGATTTTTTATACTTCGATTCATCTTTAAAAAGTTTTTATTAGCCCGCCAACTGTCGTGAAATTAGGTTTTATTGTAACTATTATGTTAAAATTTAGGTTTTACGTTTATTAACACTACTATTTTCTTCTTTTGTATAAGTATCAAATGAATATAACCCTGTGCTGTATACGATCGTTGTTTACCTGTTGGCTTTATTCTTTATGTTAGAAAGATTCAGTACAGCGTATCATGAGATGAATGGGAAGATTGGGTTGATTTATTTGAGCCTGGTGGGATTACCACACAGAATAAGAACCGATAATTACAAAAAGATGTATATGATGAGGATTACTTTCCTTTTATTTTGCAGTATGTTATTGAGCTGGGTTGCTCAAGGACAGACGAAATCCGTTCAAGGGATGTTGAAAGATGACAAGATTCGTGTTGTCGCTGGAGCTTCAGTAAAATTGATTTCAGATCAAGATTCCCTAGTAACCAGTTCTTCGATTGCCGGTATATTTATTTTTAATAATGTAAAGGCGAGTAAGTTTAAAATTTCTGTTTCAAACTTAGGTTTTGAAAGATTTGAGCAAGAGTTTACCTATCCGGAAGGAGAAAGTAAATACATTATTCCAAGCTTTACATTAAAGCCGGCCTCAGAATTATTGGAAGAAGTGGTTATTGATGGTGTGCCGACTATTGTTGTTAAAGGTGATACATTGGAATATACCATGAAGGATCTAAAATTACGAGATGGATCTGTGGCCGAAGATGCGTTGAAGAAATTACAGGGAGTTGAGGTGGATAAAGACGGTAATGTAACTGCTCAAGGTGAATCCGTGAAACGTGTACGCATTAACGGTAAAGATTTCTTTGGTGGGGATGTCAAAACTGCAACACAGAATCTTCCTGCCAATATCATTGAGAAGATGCAGATTGTTGATGACTATGGAGATATGGCCAATATAACAGGCAACAAAAATGGTGATTCGGAGAAAGTTTTGAATATCCAGATTGATCCCAAATATAATAAAGGGCAAATGGCAACTTTACGTGCTGGTTACGGTACAGAAGACCGTTATCAAGCTACCGGTATGTGGATGGGTATGAGAGAAGGAGAGCAGATTTCTATTTTAGGAAATCTTAATAATACAAATGCACCATTATTTGATTTTAATACTACCGGTGGGGGAGCTCGCCGTCAACAAGGTGGTGGAGGTCGTCGAGGTGGCGGTATGTTTGGTGGATCAGATGGTTTGACAAAATTGGGCTCAATTGGTTTGAATGCAAGGAAAGATTTTTCGGATAAGCTGACTGTTTATGGAAGCTATAGCTACAGTCATAGTGATAATACTACTTTGTCCGAGCAATTTCAAGAGATTACCTTGAGAGGTATCACGCAAAATGATAGTATAAAGTCAAACTCAAATAATATTGGTGCCAGTCATCGTTTCGAGGCCAATCTGGAATGGAAACCATCGACAAAGGATTATATTAAAATAACACCTCAGTTTGGATTTGATGATGGTGATGCGAATACAGTAACAAATTCGATTACTTTTAGAAATGAGGAATTTAATAATTCGCAAGATCAAAGTATTTTTTCAAATTCAACGGCCCCGCGTTATGGTATAAGTGGTTTATATAATCGTAAGTTGAATGAAAATGGCCGTAATATTTTCATGAATATGAATTATAATAACGCCAAAACAGATAAGGATCAAAATGCAATATTACAACGATTATTGGAAGATCCTAATAATGCTGATGCCTCTTTAAATTCAATCTACGAGAAAACTATCCAAGAAGCAAAAAATAAGAGTTGGAATGCGGGAGGTTCATTGAACTACACAGAACCTTTGTCAAAGAACGGTAAATTAGAATTTACATATGACTTCAATAAGAATAAATATGATAATTCAAACCAACAACAGGGTTATGATAAAGATGAAAATGAGATTCTTAACGATCCTAAATTGAACTTTGATTATAATTATGACTACTCGTTCACAACGCATAGAGTTGGAGCTAATTATTTGTATAGTGGAGAAAAAGTAACTTATTCCATTGGTGCGGCCGCGCAACCGTCTCAATTAAGAGGTAGTGCCTTGAGTTCAGATTTATCTGTACCTATCATCGTAATAACTTGAACTGGATGCCAATTGCACGGTTTGAATACAAATTTTCGCGCCAATCTAATATTTCCCTAAATTATAGTGGATCAACAACTGAGCCATCAGTAACACAGATTCTTCCGTTTGATATGAGTACCAACCGTACCAGTATTGTTATGGGTAATGCGAATCTAAATCCCGAGTTTAATCATCAAATGAATATTAGATTTCGTAAAAATGATTTTCAGAAGGGAAATAATTTCTTTGCTTTTGTAAATGCAAATTTAGCAGAAAATAAAATTGTAAGTTTAAATAAATCATATTTGGGCCGTTTAAAGAATAGTAATACAGGAGGAGTCGATACTACTTTAATTTCTGAGACGCGCTATCTCAATGAATCAAATGATCATCCATTTGGAATTAGTTCCTTCTATCATTATGGTAAATCTTTGAAAGAAAAGACGTATAACATCATGTTGATGGGAGGTGTTTCTTATAACAAAAGAATAGGCTATTCATCAACAGATAGTCTTGATAATATTGGTTTGAAAAATGTGTCTAGAAATATTGTATTCAATCAAGGATTAATGTTGCGATATAATCCTTCAGAGAATCTGGAGATTAATCCTGGAGTTAGGTATCAATATAATCATACTGAAAATTCATTAACAAATAGAACCACTAATATTTCATCTTGGACACCAACCTTAATTGGTTCTGTAAATATTACCCCTACCACAATTTTCGGGGCAGATTTGTCAAAACAATTCAATCAGGGTTATGGGGATGGTATAAATGCTAATCCATTTATCATCAATACTTATGTGGAACAAAAGTTTTTAAAAGGTCAGCGTGGAACAGTGCGCTTACAGGCATTTGACCTCTTAAATGAGCAAACAAATGTTTCCAGAACAGTTAGTGAATCTATGGTTGTCGATAGTCGTACTAATAGATTGGGACGTTACTTTATGCTATTATTCACATATAAATTTCAAAAATTTGCATTAGGCTCTCCGACAGGAGATGGTGGCGGTCATGGAGCATGCGCCCGCCACGCATGTAAGCTTACCACCTACCTATCGAAAAACAAGTGGATAAAATGGTTCTGATCGTAAGATCAGAACCATTTTTGTTTGGTGCTATATCCCATCCACGTCATTTTTCGACTGTTATAGAATTCGACTGTTTTTATTTAGTTATTTTTGCCACTAAACGAATGCATTATGATCACATTTGAAAAATTAACGTCTGAAAATATTGATATCATTGTTGCTATGATGCAAGATTTTTATGCAATTGATGGATATGATATCGATCCTATTGTAAGCCGAGAAAATTTTAGAATTTTTCTTGACGATGAAAAGCTGGGGCAGTCTTGGCTAATTAAAGAAAATGATTTAGTCCTGGGGTATATTATTGTTGTTTATTTCTTTAGCTTTGAATTTAAGGGAACGGTAGCTTTGCTGGACGAATTATATTTAAATGCTGATGCAAGAGGCAAAGGTTTAGGTAAAAAGGCTGTTGAGTTTGTCAAAGAATATGTTCAGGACAAGGGCTGTAAATTGGTTCTGCTAGAGGTTGAACCGCATAACTTACCGGCACAAAAATTATATGAAAGTCAAGGTTTTGGTTTTCATCCTAGAAATATAATGCGATATGGCATTAAAAATAATTAAATAGAATCTCCAAATTAATATATGGAATACGAAATAATACGCTTATCCAATGGTATCCGTGTGGTTTTTCAACCGCAAAACCTACCGATTACACATGCTTGTATGTTAATCAATGCAGGGTCAAGAGATGAAAAAGAAGGTAAATTTGGCGTTGCACATTTTATTGAGCACCTACTTTTTAAAAGAACTGAACGTAGAAGTACGAATCAGATTTTAAACCATTTGGAAGCTGTTGGTGGAGATCTTAATGCCTATACGACAAAAGAATATACATGTGTACATGCATCATTTTTGACCCCGTATTTGGATAAAGCTTTAGATCTATTTGAGGATATCTTTTTCATTCGACTTTTCCTGAGGAGGAATTAGATAAAGAGAAATCGGTTATTGTCGATGAAATGGCTTCTTATCTGGACAGTCCTGAAGAATCTATTGTAGATGATTTTGAAGATCTATTATTCAAAGGAGCTGGTTTGGGGCATAATATACTCGGTCTTGAGGATCAATTGTTGGCACTTACAAAAAGCGATATTCATGATTTTATTCAGTCAAATTACGATACAAATGAAATCGTGATTTCGATTACAGGAAATTATACGGTTAAACAGGTCGAAAGGCTTGCCAATAAAATTTTTGCATCCGTTGCTGAAAATAAAATTCAGCGGGAGAGGAATGATGTTGTTGCGGTGCCTGTATCGCATGTCGAGATTCCTAAACCAATTAATCAGGTCCATTATATGGTCGGTGCACATGCATATAGTTTTAGAGACGACCGAAAAACAGGTTTATTGTTATTAAATAATATGCTGGGAGGAATGGGGATGAGTTCGATATTGAATCTTTCCATTCGTGAAAAATATGGAATAGCTTATACAATCGAATCTAATTATACCATGTTTTCAGATTCGGGCTTATTTAGTATTTATTTGGGAACAGATGAAGAAAAGATAGAGAAAGCAAAAAAACTTGTTTTTAGGGAGCTTAATAAATTTTGTGAAAAGGAGATGAGTGCTGTACAGCTTCAGAAAGCAAAACGCAAATTTATCGGTCAGATCGCACTTTCAGAGGAAAACAGGATGAGCATGATCATTGCTGCGGCAAAGAATGTGATGGACTACAACCAGATTATTGAACTAGATGTTATTATTGATAAAATAAAAGCGATTTCAACGACAGAATTATTGGAAACATCACGGGAGATTTTAGATCCCGCTCGCATGACATCACTGAGTTTTGTTCCTGAATCTTAGTGTTTAATTTTTTATTCCTTAAAGGAATTTAAGAGATGCATAAACGGATTGACTGTATACGATTTCATGAATTAAAATATTAAAGTATAGGTAACGCGTACAGCTTCTGATATTCGACTTTATGATATTGTATATAAAAGACAATTTATCTAAGTTTGTGCATTAGAACAGATAATTTTAAATATGAAAACAGCATATGTATTTCCTGGTCAAGGCGCTCAATTCGTAGGAATGGGGCAGGACCTGTATAATCTGAATGAAGAAACAAAAGCTTTATTTGAAAAAGCAAACGATATATTAGGGTTTCGTATTACCGATATTATGTTTGCAGGAACTGATGAGCAGCTGAAACAGACCAACGTTACTCAACCAGCGATTTTTTACATTCAGTGATTTTAGCGAAAGCCTTGGGAGATCAATTTCAACCTGATATGGTTGCAGGTCATTCTTTAGGTGAGTTTTCTGCTTTAGTATCAGCGGGAGCTTTGTCTTTTGAGGATGGATTGAAATTAGTGTCACAACGTGCTAACGCGATGCAAAAAGCTTGTGAATTGGAGCCTTCCACTATGGCTGCGATTTTAGGTCTTGAAGATGCTGTTGTGGAGGATATTTGTGCAAAAGTGGATGATGTGGTGGTTGCGGCAAATTATAATTGTCCAGGTCAATTGGTAATTTCTGGCTCTATCGCCGGAGTAGATAAAGCTTGTGCGCTTTTGACCGAGGCTGGCGCTAAACGTGCTTTGAAATTAAATGTTGGCGGTGCTTTTCACTCTCCATTGATGGAGCCGGCTAAAGTTGAGCTACAGGCAGCAATCGAAGCGGTTGAAATTAACACGCCGATTTGTCCTGTTTATCAAAATGTGGATGCAAAGCCATATACAGATGCAGCAACGATAAAAGAGAATTTGATCGCACAGTTAACTGGTGCAGTACGTTGGACTCAAACAGTTCAAAATATGTTAGCAGACGGAGCAGAAGCTTTTGTCGAAGTAGGCCCGGGCAATGTGTTACAAGGTTTGGTGAAAAAGGTGAACCGTCAGGTACAGACTTCTGCAGCAAGTATTGCGGAGTAATTACTTTAAGAATAAATAGAAAAAGTCGCCCATAGGCGGCTTTTTCTATTTATTACGGAATAAGATATAATGATCTTTCATGACTTGATTGACAAAATCATTAGGATGCATCGTTGATTTAACATCCATAATGTTTTCTAGTTTCTGAGTAAGGGCTAAAAGAATATTGTAGTCTTTCCTTCTGACAGCGCCATCGTAAATCTCCTTTACCTTATTTGCATCTTGATCGCTCAATTTAATTACTTGCGGAAAGATGATGTCTTTTTCTGATGGGACATCCTCAAAGATGGTCTGTTGTAGGTTTAATTTTGCTTTTAAACTAATGACAGATGTCTCACCGGATAAATCGCCAATACGTTGTCCATATTTGGATAGGGCAATTGAAGTAATTGCAATCCCGCCCATACACATCCAGATATCAACCAGAGAAAATGTCCAACGGGCAAAATATTGATAAAAGTTGGCGCGGGTTCCGTCGATCTTAACCACTTTAATTTTCATGATTTTCTTTCCTATGCTTTGTCCTGACATTGCGGTTTCCATAACAAGAGGATAGAAGAGGGCGGGAAGTGTCAATAATGATAGAATACCAAAGAATAACCAGGAATCTCCCATATTAATATGGAAAGAGTCAAGAATGACAATTATTAAGATATAATAAACAAGAATAATAAAGTAATCAATAGCAAAAGCAATAATTCTAGAACCTAATGAAGCTAAATTGTATTCTATTTTTACGTTCTGTGGAGTATTTATTAATAGTTTATTCATATATTTGAAATAGCCGGTTTAAAATTTATATTCATGAGAGAAGCATCATTCATCGAGCGAAATAAGGAAAAATGGTTGTCAATTGAAAATAATTTATCCATTCATGTTGATGTTAATCCCGATGAACTGGCGTCAAATTATATTGAACTCACCAATGACCTAGCCTATGCACAAACTTTCTATCCAGAAAGTAGGACAAAAGATTATTTAAATGAGTTGGCCATTTTAGCACATCAAAAAATATATAAAGATCAGAAAGCTTCTGAAAATAAACTTAAGCATTTTTTTCATATGAAATACCTTATGCTGTTTGGCAAATGCGGCGGCCGTTGTTGTTTTCTTTTTTGATTTTTCTTTTGGCGAGCATTATTGGTTTTTTGTCTGCTCACTATGATGAAAATTTTGTGAGGTTAATTTTAGGAGATGCCTATGTCGATCAGTCCATTGATAATATCCGAAAAGGGGATCCTGCTGCCATTTATGCATCAGGGAATAATTTTGGATCTGCGCTAGCGATCACCATTAATAATGTACGGGTAGCTTTTTTAGCTTTTACGTTTGGTGTTTTTTTTAGTGTGGGAACGGGTTATATTCTTTTCTCTAACGGTATCATGTTAGGTGCATTTCATTATATGTTTTATGAATACGGGGTTTTACAAAAGGCGATGTCTGCCATATGGATACACGGAACTATAGAAATTTCTGTTATTATCATAGCAGGAGGTTGTGGTTTGATGTTAGGTAATAGTTTCTTGTTTCCAAAATCCTATAGTAGAATGGAAGCCTTTATTCGAGCGGCAAAATTATCAATGAAGGTTTTAGCGAGTACAATTCCATTTTTTATACTTGCTGGTACATTGGAGGGGTTTGTTACCCGTTACTATCATATTTCTATGACCATGTGCTTGCTGATCATAATAATTACATTGGTGATGATTTTATATTATTATATTCTTCGTCCTTTTCAATTAGCTAAAATCAATCAATGGAAATAAATTTCGAATTTCAGAAGGAACGTAAAATTGGCGATTTTTTACAGAGTTTTATCGATTTGTTAAAAATTGTTTTGGGTCATTTTGTCGGAACAGTTTTTAGTGTTTCTATTATACCCTTGAGTATCACGACAATCCTCTATTATTTCCTGTCTACAAAGATTACGTTTTCATCCGAAAGTGATTCGTTTGAAGATCTTAACGTGTATTTATGGGTAAGTCTTCTGTGTGTTACTATCTTATTATTAGGATTATACATTTACGGTATCTGCATCGAATATTTTATTTTATTGAAGAATCAAAAAAATACGGACTTTACAGGTAGAGATTTATTGAACGCATTTCGAAACCACATCGGTATGTACGTGAAATTTTTCTTCGCTTCTTTGTTGGTCGTCGTAATAATTGGCATTCCCGCAGGATAGCATGATTATTCTGATGTTTATTCCTTTGTTTGGCAGCTTTGCTATTGGAATCTTATTTTCAATAATTGGATTGTGGTTTTTCTGCTCGTTCTTGTTTTATCGGGAAGGATATTTTTCTTTGACGACGACTTTTTTAGAGACATTTAATGTCATTCGAAAGAATATTGTTCAATATGGTAATGCCACTTATATTGTTAGTTTCATTTTTCAAGTAGTAATGATGATGTTAACTTTCATTCCAGGTTTAATCATCGGACTAATTTCCTATAATTTCTTAGAATTTGATAGCTCTTTTTTCGATGGATCTTTTGGGAAAATGTTAATGACCATAGGAGCGCTCCTTGTAACTCTTCTGACAATTTTTTTATATATGGGAGGTGTTCTGGCAAATGGGATTATTTACGAAACGGCGAAAGATTTTAAATATGGCGATCGTATCTATGCGATGATTGCAAATTTGGGAAGGAAAAATGATGAATAGATATTTTTTTGTTATTCTTTTATTTTTCACGACAGCTAGCTATGCAAATAAAGACTCTACGCGTATGGCTATGCCGAGTATAGATACAATAAAACAAACACGCGTCGATATCTGGAACAAGAATTTGTTTCAGGAAATTCCGAAAGATAATCGTGCTGCTACAGTAACGATTACAGATTATAAAAGTGTCTTGGATCGCTATCAATCCGAAGAGTTTATCTATTCTGAGAATATTAAAGATAAAATTGGTTTTTTTGATCGTTTAATGACCCGTTTCAATCGTTGGTTAAGCAGTTTGATGCCAAATTCTTCTTTTAATTATAATGAAGAGTTTTTCTATTTCTTAGGAATATTAGGTTTAGTGGTATTGATTTATATCTTTTATAAATTAATTTATTCAGGCAACAGTTTCTTTAGAAAAGACAATAAAGAGCCTGAAACAGAAGGTGTTCAAAATTTGGGGTATGTAGAAAAGAATTTGATGAATACCGATTTAAAGCCCTATCTCGTTGATGCGATTAAGGACAGAAATTATACTCTCGCTATTCGTTATATGCAATTGTTAAATATTCAAAAACTAGCACATGCTCATGTGATCAAGTGGAAGTATAGTAAAACAAATAATGATTTTGCAAATGAAATTTCAGATTCAGTTTTAAAAAATGAGTTTATTAAATGCACTCGGGTGTTTGAATATGTTTGGTTTGGTGATTTTAATTTAACTGCTACCGATTTTGAGCGTTATCAACAAGATTTTAAAAATTTTCAATCTAAAATCTCATGAAAGGCTCGTTAAAATTTAGCATATTTATTTTTATAATAGTATTCGTTGCAATCGGTATCATTGATCTAACGAGTAAGAAACCTATTATTTGGGATAGAACATTTGATCAAAAAGATAAAAATCCCTTCGGACTTTATGTGACCCATGAAGAGCTTCCACATATACTTGGCAAAAAAGTTAAGGTCACTAATATTAAAGAAGATCTTTTTACATACTTTGAATCGGACAATAGACTTAATGCTCCAAAAGAACAATTGCTATTTATTTCAGAAGCGTTTGACCTTGGTGATGCTGTTAATAATCGCATATTAAAATTCGCGGCAAATGGCGGCAAAGTTTTTATTGCTGCCGAGCAGATCAATCAAAAATTGTTAGATACGTTACAAGTTGATTATGAATACTTCTATGATAATCAAGATGATATTGAGGAAGAAATAAAAGTAGAGCTTACCCAAGATGGGATACCTATTTCTTTTAATAAGAGTACTTTGGATTATTCGTTCACTAAACTACCAAAGTCTGCAACGATTTTAGGTGGTTTGCGCTATAAGGAACATTTGTTGCCGAACTTTATTTCTTTGAAAATAGGTAAAGGGAGCATTATGCTACATATCACACCCGAGTTATTTGGTAATTATTATTTGTTGAACAATCAAAAGCAATATCAATATGTCGCCAGAGCTTTTAGCTATTTGGATGGACAGACTATTGGGTGGTATGATTTTAAGAGTAAATATAATGAATCGAAAACACCACTTCGTGTTCTGTTAAATCATATAGGATTGAGACAAGCTTGGTATTTACTGCTAGTCAGTTTACTCTTGTTTTTAATTTTTAAGAGTAGAAGAGAGCAGCGCGCTGTTAAAACAGTTCTTCCAGAACCTAATTTGTCTAAACAGTTCTGTGAAACCATTGCAACATTATACTATGAAAATGGTTCTCCAGGAAATATGGTGCACAAAAAAGTTGATTATTTTTTACATGATATTCGTAAAAAATTTCATGTTGATACATTACTTATTCATGAAGAAGAATTTTTAGAGAACTTGTCTCAACGCTCTGGTGTCTCAAAAGAAATAACAGCAGAAATGATTCAATTGATAACAGAATGCCAAAAAGGAAGTCATTTTACAGAGCAAGATTTAAGAAATGTCAATACTAAAATAGAAGAATTTAAAGTTAAAGCAGAAATGTAATGAGTGAATTTGAAAAATATATGCCCTTTGAGAATCGTTTAGATTTGACGGTTCTGTATGATAAAATGGCAGCTGTAAAAGCTGAAGTAAAGAAGGTGATTGTCGGTCAGGATCAACTCTTGGATATGTTATTGATTTCGATCCTAGCATCAGGTCACTCTTTGATTGAAGGTTTGCCTGGAGTGGCGAAGACATTATCTGCGAAATTGGTTTCGAAAACAATTGCTAGTGATTTCAAACGAATTCAGTTTACACCGGATTTAATGCCTTCAGATGTCACAGGTTCTTCTATTTTGGATTTAAAGACGAATGAATTTATTTTTAAGAGAGGACCTATTTTTGCGAATATCATCTTAATTGATGAAATAAATCGTGCTCCTGCCAAAACTCAGGCATCTTTATTTGAATCTATGGCCGAACGCCAGGTGACAGTTGATGGGGAAACTTATTTTTTACCGACCCCGTTTATTGTATTTGCAACACAAAATCCAATTGAGCACGAAGGAACTTATCGACTTCCAGAGGCACAATTAGATCGTTTTCTTTTTAAAATAGATGTTCATTACCCTGATCAAGAACAGGAGTTGTTGATTTTAAAGGAGCATCACTTACAAAAGGCGCAAGATAAAGAAGCGTTGGTTCAACAGGTTGTGTCTTCGCAAGAAATTGCTGATTTTCAGCGTTTGATCAAATCCATATATGTACATGATGAAATTTTGGTTTATATCGCTCATTTAATTTCTAAGACCAGAAACAATCCTAATTTGACATTAGGTGCATCACCTCGAGCTTCAATTGCTATTTTGGAATCTGCTAAAGCTTCAGCAGCACTAAATGGTCGTGATTTTGTCACACCTGAAGATATTAAAAAAGTTGCTTTTGCGGTTTTAGGACACCGTGTTATGCTGACTCCTGAGAAAGAAATGGAAGGTTTCACAACAGATTACATTATTGATCAAATCATTGCTAGTATAGAAATTCCGAGATAATGAAGAAGCTCAAACAACTGTATTTCACAAATCGATTTTTTTATGGTCTGCTGACCATTGCAACATTTTTTGTTATTTCATTTTTTGTGAAAGTGTTGTTTATTCCTGTAGCTATTCTTTTTTGGATCTTAACTGCCGTGATGATCTGGGATTTGATATTCTTATTTTCTGGTAAAGGGAATGTTTCTGTGATACGGAATTATCCAGAAATTTTCTAATGGTGACGAAAACCCACTTGTTATCAGAGCCGAAGTTGGTATCCCCGTCGGGTATTCGTTCGCATATTAGAAGAATTTCCAGTGGAATTACAAGTTCGAGATAAAGACTTTGAAATTATATTA
Organism: Sphingobacterium sp. IITKGP-BTPF85; assembly: GCF_001006065.1. Classification (NCBI taxonomy): domain Bacteria; kingdom Pseudomonadati; phylum Bacteroidota; class Sphingobacteriia; order Sphingobacteriales; family Sphingobacteriaceae; genus Sphingobacterium; species Sphingobacterium sp. IITKGP-BTPF85. The sequence goes on along the minus strand of NZ_ASZT02000032.1, from coordinate 26,620 downwards.
CTCCCTTTCTTAGAAAAGGAAATTCATTATAGTCTGAAATTGACACGTCGGGGTATTTATTCTTTTGGAAAATGTTGTGCTATGGCTCGTTTTTTGGGTTTTTTTGAAAGAGGGTTTGCAACAAATGATACCTTAAGCATTCCATGTTATCCTTCTTTTATTCAATTACGTAAATATCAGCTTTTAGCCACGACCAACAGATTAAATGAAATGGGTGTTAAGCGTATTCGAAGATTGGTGCAGCTATGGAATTTGATCATGTGCGTGATTATGTGCAAGGAGATGATTACAGAAGGATGAATTGGAAGGCTTCAGCCAAAGTTAAGAAATTGATGATAAATCAATTTGAAGAAGAAAAATCACAACCCATTTATAGTTTCATTGACACTGGACGAGCGATGCGTATGCCGTTTGAAGAGATGACATTATTGGATTATTCCATTAATGCTACTTTAGTTTTATCAAATGCGGCTATTCTGAAACATGATCGTGCAGGGATGCTTACTTTTTCAAAAGAGATCGGTAATCAGGTTGTTGCAGAGAAACGTAATAATCAAATGATGCGGATTTCAGAGGCACTCTATCATATTCAAACCGAATTTCAGGAGTCTGAATTTGGCAATTTATATACTTACGCGAATAAGCATATTAATAAACGTTCTCTTATCTTTATTTACACAAATTTCGAGACTTTGGACGCTCTTAATAGGCAGTTAGCTTATTTAAGAATGCTCAATCGTTCCCATATCTTAGTGGTTATCGTATTTCAAAATACAGAATTGGATGAACTCGCGAAAAGTTCGCCTCACAGGACGATTGAAATATATAACCAAATTATTGCGGAGAAATTCATTTATGAGAAAAATCTCATTATTCAAGAATTGCATAGAAACGGAATTCAAACAATTTATACAGCACCAGAAAATCTGACCATTAATTCCATTAACAAATACTTAGAGATTAAAGCACGAGGTCTTATCTAATCTGTGTGTTGAGATATTAAACTAACGTATCATAAAAAGACAACAGGCCCATCAAAGATGGGCCTGTTGTCTTTTTATGAGTGTAGCCAAATTTAAATGACTATAAACCAAAAGCTGTCTTTACTTTATCAATAAAGTCCAGTTTTTCCCAAGTAAATAACTCAACTTCAACTGTTTTTTTATCACCGTTAGAATTTTCAAATTCTTTCGTTACAGTTTTTGGGGTTCTACCCATATGTCCATATGCTGCAGTTTCCGAATAGATTGGGTTTCTTAGGCCTAATCTGGTTTCAATACCGTAAGGAGTCATGTCAAAAATTTCAGTGATTTTATCGGCAATTTGACTGTCGTTTAATTCCACTTTGCTTGTTCCATAAGTATTGACATAAATTCCCATTGGATCTTTTACACCAATTGCATAAGAAATCTGAACTAAAATTTCATCTGCAATACCTGCGGCAACTAAGTTTTTAGCAATGTGACGTGTTGCATAGGCAGCAGAACGGTCTACTTTTGACGGATCTTTTCCTGAAAAAGCTCCACCTCCATGTGCACCTTTACCACCGTAGGTATCAACAATAATTTTGCGACCTGTCAAACCGGTGTCACCATGTGGTCCACCAATAACAAATTTTCCTGTTGGGTTAATATGAAACTTGATATCACCATTAAATAATTCTTGCAGTTCTGGTTTTAATTGTGCTTTAACCCTTGGGATTAAGATATTTTTAATATCAGCTGTAATTTTTTCACGCATCTCTTCTTCTGATGAAAAATCATCGTGTTGTGTAGAGATCACGATGGTGTCGATACGTGCTGGTTTATGATCTTCCGTATATTCTAACGTTACTTGTGATTTAGCATCAGGGCGTAAATAAGTAATTTCCTTATTTTCACGACGTAATGCCGCTAATTCATAAAGTAAGCGATGCGATAAATCTAAGGCCAGGGGCATATAGTTATCCGTTTCATTGCTTGCATATCCAAACATGATTCCTTGATCGCCGGCACCTTGATCTTGCTTTGCCTTACGGTCTACACCCTGATTAATATCTGCCGATTGTTCATGGATAGCCGATAATACACCACATGAATTTGCTTCAAACATATATTCAGACTTGGTATAACCAATGCGCTCTATTACTGCACGTGTTATTTTTTGAACATCTAAATATATTTTTGATTTCACTTCACCTGCAAGTACAACCTGTCCCGTTGTTACCAAAGTTTCGATTGCAACGCGTGCATCTTCGTCCCAAGCTAAAAAATTGTCAATCAGTGCATCTGAGATTTGATCAGCAATTTTGTCTGGATGTCCTTCTGAAACAGATTCGGACGTAAATAAGTAAGCCATATTACCTTTTTTAATATTATATTATAAGGATTTGCGAGGAGAGGTTGTTTCAATAGAAAAGTACTAAATAGCCTTGCTATATGATGGTTTTAGCACTTTTTTACTGTGGTTGCAATCTCCTGTTATATTCTCATTAAGAATATACTACGCAAATCAGTCCACATTTTTTATTGTCGACACAAAACTACAATACTTTCTGTTAAGTTTAAAGATTTCTTGTAGAATAGTTTAAAATAGCTGGATCAATCTTAATGGTATTTAAGAATTTTGACATTGTTTCAAGAAATTAGTGAATAAGCGTATATTTGATTTATGGGAAAACGTAAACAAATACTGTTTGTTATCAATCCGATTTCGGGAGGGAAGCGCAAAACATCTTTTAAGAAGCAGGTGTTGGATGTGCTTGATTTACAAAGTTTGATCCTACTTTTCAGGAGACATCCTATGCCAATCATGCGTACGAAATTGGTTTGCGAGCTGTTGAAGAAAAGTACGATGCAGTGATAGCAGTAGGTGGCGATGGAACAATAAATGAGTTAGGATCTGCATTAGCAGAGAGCGGTATACCCTTAGGTATTGTTCCTGAAGGTTCAGGGAATGGGCTTGCCTTATATCTTGGTATTCCCTTAAATGAGACTGCTGCAATTCGTCGCATAAATCGATTTGAATTTGTAGAGGTTGATTGTGGCACGATAAATAATCGAAAATTTTTTAATATTGCTGGATTAGGTTTTGATGCATCCGTTAGCGAGAATTTCGCTAATGAGAATATTCGTGGGCCTTTGGGATATTTGAAATCGGCAATAAACGTACTGAGTAAATATAAACCGTGCGACTATAAACTATGGATTGATGGTAAAGAATACGAGCGTAAAGCGTTTATGATTTCTGTCGCCAATTCACCACAATATGGTAATAACGCTTACATCGCACCACAGGCATCTGTTAATGACGGGATATTAGATGTGTGTATTGTTCATCAATTTCCAATGTATATTTTACCAAAAATGTTGTTTCATTTGTTTAATAAGTCTGCGGATCAGTCCGACTACGTCGAAATAATTCCGGGAAGAAATATTAAGATTGAAGCGATTGTAAAATCGGTAGTTCACATTGATGGTGAGCCAGTTGACTTGGGTTCAAGTCTTGATATTGGCATTATTCCTAAGGCATTGAAAGTTATTTGTTAAAAAAAGTTATGAGTAAAAATAAGAAACAGCAGTATGAAGGCGTTGTATATTCAACAGATAACAGTTTTGAATATCAATTTTCAGAATTATTAGAGGACCTAGAAACACTTCCTAATCAACAGCAACAGCTCAAAGTTCAATTGGATCGTAAGATGCGAAAAGGGAAAGTTGTCACACTAGTTACCGGATTTAAAGGTAAACAAGAAGACCTGGAAGCGTTATGTAAATTTTTAAAACAGAAATGCGGTGTTGGAGGAAGTGCTAAGGATGCTGAAATAGTTGTACAAGGAGACTTTAAACAGAAAGTTGCTGATCTGTTACTTTCTGAAGGATACAAAGTAAAATTGGTGGGAGGTTAGTATTCCATTATTTTAGCCCCAAACAGGTCATATTGAACAGGGGTGCGCGTTGTAAATGGTTGAAAATTAATAAGTAATATCCGTTTAAACATAGATTGAAAGTTTTTTGATAGATGTAGATAGGTGAGTGAGCGGTTACTTGAATTTGCAATTAAATCGTTTGTTTTCTTGCATATCAAAAAAAAATGGTTTTCATTGTAAAAAATTTATTGCTTTCTCCTGATAAAAGGGATTAGTAGCATTAGATTGAAAGTCGGAACCGCTGAGGTGATAACTTAATATTAAGGAATTGTAAAGGGAATTTAAAGTCTCTTTTATATTTCTAATATATTTCGCTTTAAGATTTTAAATATGGCATAAAAGACTATATTTGCTTGACAAATTTTAAAACGAATACATACAACAAGCATATAATTAAAAAAACATATTATATTTAACAACAGTAAAAAACTAAAAAATTAGAAAAATGGCAAACGCACCTAAAACAAGTCCTGCTGCAAAACAAGAGAGCAATAATTCAGGTTCTTTCTTTGCACAAGCTGCAATTATCATTTGTTTCATTCTCGGTTACCTTTTATGGAAATTTGTGATGGGTAGTCCTTCAAACTTTCTTGATAATAATCCAGAGAACCAACCTTTACCAGGTAACTATTTAGGAATGGTTTATCACGCAGGTGCTGTAGTACCGGTTTTATTAGGTTTATTCTTCATGGTATGGGTATTCTCTATTGAGCGTTTCATTGTAATTGGAAAAGCTTCTGGAACAGGAAATGTTGGTAATTTCGTAAGAAAAGTACAAGTATTAATTAATGGCGGTAATTTAGATTCAGCTATTGCTGAGTGTGACAAACAAAAAGGTTCTGTTGCAAACGTAATCAAAGCTGGTTTAGTAAAATACAAATCAGTTTCTGCTGATACTGCTGTAGATACTGAGAAAGCAACAATTGCAATTCAAAAAGAGATCGAAGAAACAACAGCATTAGAAATGCCGATGTTAGAGAAAAACTTAAACGTAATCGCTACATTAGTTCTATCGGTACATTAACAGGTTTATTAGGTACAGTAACAGGTATGATCAAGGCCTTCAGTGCGTTAGCAACAGGTGGTACTCCTGATTCAGCTAAATTAGCAAATGGTATTTCTGAGGCCCTAATCAATACAGCGACAGGTATCGGTACTTCTACAATTGCGATTGTAATGTACAATATCTTAACAGCTAAAATTGATAAATTAACTTATTCAATCGACGAAGCTGGATTCTCAATCGTACAAACATACGCTGCGAACCACAAATAGTAATTATATGATGTTTTTGAAAATTATTTTATGGAATAATTGTTTCATTAGCATCATATAGAAAGAGATTGAATAATTAATTTATAAAGAAGTTTAAAATGGGTAAAGCAAAAATAAAAAGAGCCAGTACATCCATTGATATGACCGCGATGTGTGACGTATCATTCTTGCTTCTTTCATTCTTCGTAATGACATCTACAGCGAAACAACCGGAAGCATTCGAGGTTGATACGCCGGCGTCTACCACGAAAGATAAATTACCAGATTCAAACGTAGGTATTATTACGGTTGGAGATAAAGGTAAAATATTTTTTGGTGCGACAGACCGCGATGTTAGGGTTAAAACTTTAGAGAAAATGTCATCAAGATATGGCGTTAACTTTTCTCAACAAGATTACGACCAGTTTGCGTTGATGGAAAATGTCGGTACTCCTATGAAAGCGATCAAGCAAGTGTTGGCAATGGAGCCAAGCAAACGTCTTGAGCCTGGTGTTCAGAATGGTATTCCTGTCGATAGTACAGAAACATTATCTAATGAATTATACCAATGGATACAAACAGCACGTTTAGCTGCAGAAGAGGTAAATAAGGCAAAAGAAGGGGAAAAGGATTTTGTTTATCCAGGACCATTGAAAATTGCTATCAGAGCTGACGCAACGGAAAAGTATCCTTCAATTAATGCGGTAATCGAAACATTACGTAATCAAAAGCAAAATAAATTCAGTTTCATTACTGGTTTACGTGCTGAAGATAAATAATGTTGATTTAATAAAAAGACATAAATGGCAGAATTAAATCAAGACAGTGGTAAGGGTGGCAAAGGCGGAAAAGTAAGATCTAAGAAAAACGGTGGTAAAGTCGATTTGACAGCCATGGTAGATTTAGCATTCTTATTAATTACCTTCTTCATGTTAACTACGTCTTTAAATAAACCACAAGCAATGGACGTTGCGATGCCTGATAAAAATAAAATTAAGGATGAACAATCTGAAGTACTAACAGCAGATAACCGTTCCGTAACGATTTTATTAGGATCTGACAACAAAGTTTCTTGGTATTATGGACAGGTAAAAGCACCTATTGAAGGTCCAACGGTTACAGGTTTCGGAGCAGATGGAATACGCAAGGTTTTAATTGAGAAAAAAGCTTACGTTCCTCGTGTTTCTGGCGGAAAAGATGTAATCGTGATTATCAGACCTAGTGATATGTCTACACAAAAAGATCTTGTTGATATTCTTGATGAGATGAAGATTGTAGATATTAAGCGTTATATGATTGCGAAGATTAGTCCTGAAGAAATAGATGTTTTAAAACGTGATAATATTTATAATGACTAAGTTAGTTATTATAGAAATCACGAAAACTATAGAAATATGATTGGGTCAAAATTAGATATTTTTAAAAAGGAATGGCTTGATGTAGTATTTCAAGGCAGAAACAAGGAGTATGGTGCTTACGAACTTCGTAAGCTTGCTCCTAAAGCTACAAACGTAGGTTTGTTGGCTGTAGTTGTTGCTGTGGTACTATTGAGTCTTCTTAGATTATTTGGAGGTAGCTTATTTCCTGATAAACCTGTTGAAGCCCCTCCAGTTGTTACTGAAGTGACTTTAGAGGATTTGGAGGAAATTAAACCACCTGAACCAGAAGAAGAAGAACCACTTCCGATTGAGGAGGAGAAGCCTCAGCAAGTGGCTATGGACATACCAAAAGAAGATTTGGTACGTTTTCCAGAACCAAAAGTAGCTCCTGCTGCACAAGTGAAAGAAGAAGTTGCTGCTCAAGAAGAGTTTAAGGATGATAAAAAAACTCCTGCTCGTTTAACTTTAAAAGGTAGCGCAACAGGTTCTTCAGTAGCTCGTGGTGAGTTCGGTACTAAAAAACAGGATGGTGCTATTACAGGTGTTAAGAAAGGTGATCCAAATGGTGATCCAGATGGATTAATTTCCTTCAATGCAGTAGAGGTTCAACCATTGCCTCCTGGAGGTATGGCTGCTTTTATGAAGTGGGTAGGAGAAACTTATGAATATCCTTCTGGAGCTTTAGAAAATGGTATCATGGGTGTAGTTGAAGTATCTTTCGTTGTTGAAAAAGATGGTAGTTTAACAGATATTTCTGTAAAACGCGATCTTAAATACGGAACTGGTGATGCTGCAGTTAGAATGTTGAAAAAAGCTAAGAAATGGAAACCAGGTATTCAAAATGGTCGTCCTGTTCGTGTAGCTTATACATTACCTATTCGCTTAAACACACAAAATCAGTAATTAGTGGCGAACTTTAATTCGAATAATACAAATTACAGACAGAAATCGCCTATAAAGCGATTTCTGTCTATTTTAGGACTATTTATGTTTGGCCTATATTTTGGGCTGGGCTTACTGGTTATTTTTTGGAAAGATTTACCCTTGGACATCAATCCAACATATAGAACATTGTTTGGAGTTGTTCTGATTGTTTATTCTTTCCTTCGTTTCGTCAGATTGTGGCAAAGTAATTTTAACTAGTCTCATTACGAAATTAGAATTGCCTTAATTTTTGCAACCTATTTATTAAATGATTGCCCTATGAAAAACAGCTTAAAAATAATTTTATTTTCAATTTTTGGAGTTTTAATGTTAGTGAGTTGTAATCGTAATGGGAAGCAAGCTCCAACAGCTCCCAGCGAGGATATCTTGCGTGGTAAGGTAAATGTGCTTGTTGATGAGACCTTGTATCCAATCATTAAAGAACAGGTTGATGTATTTCAAAGTTCATACTCAGATGCTACTATTCAATTGTTGGCCAAACCTGAAATTAAAGCCATAAATGCTTTGTTGGCGGATACTTCAAATGTGATTATTTTAACACGTAAGTTGACAGCAGCTGAGGGGAAAAACTTTAAGGACCGAAAAATTGTTCCAAAGGAATATCAAATTGGGAGTGATGCAATCGCTTTGATAAATAATGTTGGTGATGCAGATACTATCATCACACTTTCTGACGTTAAATCATTGTTAAACGGCACACTTAAAGGTAAGTACAAAGTAGTTTTTGATAATGCAAACTCAAGTACTTTACGATTTTTAAAGGAATATCTATCTATCGATAAAATTGATCCAACAGCGATTTCTGCCTTAGAGAATAATACTGATGTCATCAAATATGTGAGTGAGAATAAAGGAAGTATCGGAATTGTAGGTTTCAACTGGATATTGGATATGACTCAAAAAAATCTGAATTATTGAATAAAATTCGTACATTGAGCGTAGAAAATGCTTTAGGAGCTAAGAAAGACGGTTTGTTCTACAAACCTTCGCAATCCAATATATCTTTAGGTGTATATCCTTTTACAAGACCTATATATGTATTGAATTATCAGCCGAACATGGGCTTAGGCCTGGGCTTTAGTGCCTTTTTGACAGGAGATAGAGGTCAGCGTATTTTTTTAAAAGCTGGACTTTTACCTGCAACAATGCCAGGACGTGATATTATTATTAGAGAAGAAAACAGTTTAAATTAGAGTATAAAATAGTACAACAATAGATTATGACAAACAGTAAATTATTATTTAGTCTGTTATTAGCAGGTTCTGTTGGCACAGCAAGTGCACAAAGTTTAAAGGATGCTAGAGCGGCTATTGAAACAGAAAACTACGGTAAAGCAAAAACAATTTTGCAACAATTAGTAAGTAAACAAGCTAAGGTTGGTGATAATTACTTCTATTTAGGTCAGATTTATTTAGTCAATGATAAGCCTGATTCTGCGGCAATTTTCTTCAATCAAGGTTTGACTGCTGATCCAAAATCACAGATTAATAACGTTGGTTTAGGCTACATTGATTTGTTGAAAAAAGATAAGGCTTCGGCTGAAGCTAAATTTTCTGCAGCTAGTGCAAACTTAAAGAAAAAAGATTACGAAGAATTGTTGGAAATTGGTCGTGCTTATATTAAGGCGCCAGAGCCAGACTATGCAAAAGCTTTGGATTATTTAACACAAGCTAAGGCAAAGAATGCTAAAGATGCCGCTATTCCGTTGGCATTAGGAGATGCTTATAGAGGATTGAAGGAAGCAAGTAGCGCTTACTCAAGTTATAGTGAAGCAACTGATTTGGATCCGAATTCAACTCGTGCTAAAATTGGACTTGCAGTAATTGTTCGTGGTGCACAAGCTTTTGATGAGGCAGTTGCTCAATTGACAGAGATTACTACAGCGTCACCTACTTATGCTCCGACTTACCGTGAATTAGCGGAGACTTACAATATGTGGTCAAAAGCACCTGGTACATCTGACGAGAAGTATGTGGAATTAAATAAAAAAGGTGTTGAGCAATATAAAAAGTATTTAGAAGTTAATGGTGATAACTCTTTGGAAGCAAAGATCCGTTATGCCGATTTCTTGGTTTATGCTAGACAATACGATGAGTTAGGAGCAGTTTCTGAAGAATTAGCGAAAAATCCAGATGTAGATCCTAAGATTTATCGTTATTTAGCATACAATGCATTTAGAAATAAAGACTACGCTAAAGCATCTGAGAATATACAAAAGATGTTTGCAAAAATGGATCCTCTACGTGTAATTCCTTTGGATAATATGTATGCAGGTTTATCTGATGTCGCTAATAATAAAGTTGAATCGGGTATTGTATTTATTCAAAAAGCAATTGATCAAGATAAAGAATTGTTAGCAGAAGTTGCTGAAACAGCATTTGCAAAATATCAGGATCAAGAGACTGCAACTGCAGTAGCATTATTTGAGATTATTGCTAAATATCCTGATACTGATTATTACTTCGATTCTAATTATTATGCTGGAGAAGGTAATTACCAAATTGGCTTTAAAAAAGATCAGGAAGTAAGGATGAGGAAGGTAATGTAACCGATCAAGCTTTAAAAGATCAAGCTGTTGCCGCTTTTGTAAAATCGCAAGCACAGTTAACCGTTATCGAAAATGCGAATAAACCTGAGGTATTAGAAAAATACTTGATTCCAGCGCTATACTACAAAGCTTTCTCTGCTTTAGGTACGGATAATTTGGAAACTCCAAAAGGTGATTTTGTGGCTCCTTTCGAAAAATTAATTAAAGTTATCAACGAAAGAGGCACACAAGAGAAAAATAAAGCATATTTAATCGATGCTTACACTTATATTGGTTTCTTCCAATACAGTAAAAATGAAATGGCTAAAGCAAAAGCTAATTTCCAAGAAGTATTGAAATTAGATCCTGAAAATGAGAATGCTAAATCTTATTTAGAAGGTATTAAATAGACTTAGTATTTTAAAATAAAAAGGGGAGAACATTTGTTCTCCCCTTTTTTGATTTTAGGCTATTTTTTCTTAAATTTAGGTTTTACCAATATAAACATTTTTGATATGGAGCAAGTTAGTGCGAATGCACCTATTGACTATCTGCCAATTTTATTTCAGCTTATTGTTGCTGCTGGATTTGGTATTGGAACGATCATCATCACACATCTCATTGGCCCAAAAGTAAGAACTGCAAATAAGCTTAGTTCATTTGAGTCGGGTATTGAAGTTGTTGGAAATGCAAGACAACCCTTCTCGATTAAGTATTTTCTTGTTGCTATTCTGTTTGTCATTTTTGATGTCGAAGTTATCTTTATGTATCCGTGGGCAGTTAATTTTCGAGAATTTGGATTTGAAGGTTTGATCCAGATGTTTATTTTTATGGCCATGTTGCTTTTAGGCTTCATTTATGTCATTAAAAAGAAAGCTTTGAGCTGGGATTAGAATAGTTCTAAATTGCGCTAACAGCTTGATTTTTATCTAGAAAATGTTAGTTTTGATATGTGCGATAGCACACAACTGTAAACCACTTTAAATTATATTTCCATGAGCGATATTAAGTTGGCCAAAGCACCTCCGGGAGTTGAGGGCGCTGGTTTTTTTGCCACGAGTTTAGATAAAGCGATTGGTTTGGCGCGTTCAAATTCTTTATGGCCTTTGCCTTTTGCTACTTCTTGTTGTGGGATCGAATTTATGGCTACAATGGGTTCAACATATGATCTTGCTCGTTTTGGCGCAGAAAGACCAAGTTTTTCTCCTCGCCAAGCTGATATGTTATTGGTGATGGGAACCATTGCTAAAAGATGGCTCCTGTTTTGAAACAGGTATATATGCAAATGGCTGAACCTCGTTGGGTGATTGCGGTTGGTGCATGCGCCTCAAGCGGAGGGATTTTTGATACGTATTCTGTCTTACAGGGAATCGATGAAATTATTCCTGTTGATGTATATGTGCCTGGATGTCCGCCGAGGCCAGAAGCAATATTAGACGGCGTTTTACGCTTGCAGGATATTGTTAAAAATGAATCATTGAATAGGAGAAATACACCTGAATACCGCGCTTTATTAGAAAAATACGGAATTGAAACTTATGAATAAGCTAGATAATACCTATTTGTGGGAGAAGTTAGGGTCTAAATTCGGTGCTGATGTGTCACAATTGGCTGATGACTATGATCTATTAACAGTGAATGTACATATTGATGCTATTCATGCTGTGTTGACTTTTTTGAAACATGATGCGGAATTGCAGTTTATTCACTTGACAGATATTACGGCTGTTCATTATCCGCAGCAGAAACAGTCATTTGAAGTGGTGTATCATCTGAATAGCCTCGTGCATAATATTCGGATTCGGATTAAAGTGGCGATAGACGGAAAAAATCCGGAAATTCCTACGGCTACTACCATTTGGAAAGGTGCAAATTGGATGGAGCGAGAAACGTATGATTTTTATGGTATACAGTTTTTAGGACATCCAGATTTAAGGAGGATATTAAATGTAGATGAGATGGAGGTTTATCCTATGCGGAAGGAATACCCTTTAGAAGACCCCAACCGTGTAGACAAGAAAGATCTCTATTTTGGACGCTAACGTTAGAAAGGAAACCAGTTATGAACGATTATATTACCAAGATATCCCCAAATAAACCTGTTTACGATGATAATGATCCCCAGGATGAGTTGATAACCTTAAATATTGGTCCTACACATCCTGCGACTCATGGTGTATTTCAAAACGTAGTCCAAATTGATGGTGAACGTATTGTTAGCGGTGTTTCAACAATCGGTTATATCCATCGGGCGTTTGAAAAAATTGCTGAACATCGACCATTTTATCAGATTACCCCGCTCACCGATAGATTGAATTATTGTTCTGCCCCCATTAATAATATGGGCTGGCATATGACCGTTGAGAAATTATTAAAAATAGAAATTCCAAAGCGTGTCCAGTATATGCGAGTTATCGTAATGGAATTGGCTCGTATTGCTGACCATATTATCTGTAACGGTATTCTCGGTGTTGATACCGGGGCATTTTCAGGCTTTTTGTATGTTATGCAGGAGCGGGAGTTTATATATGAAATTTTTGAAGAAATATGTGGAGCCCGTTTAACGACTAACATTGGTCGTATCGGTGGTTTTGAAAGAGACTTCAATGCCATTGCATTTGCAAAGATTGAAGAGTTTTTAAAAAGATTTCCTCCGGTTCTGACAGAATTTATGGAGCTATTTGACCGAAACCGAATTTTTATAGAGCGAACATCTGGAATTGCGGCCGTTACGCCGGAAGAAGCTTTAGATTATAGCTGGTCTGGCCCTATTTTACGTGCTACAGGTGTGGATTATGATATTCGTGTTCAAAACCCCTATTGTTCCTATGATGAATTCGATTTTGATATCCCTGTAGGTACAAAAGGAGATGTTTATGATCGCTATATGGTGCGTAATGAAGAAATGTGGCAATCTTTACGCATTATTGAACAGGCTTTAGCTAAAATAGAGAAAGAACCTAAGGGAGTTTTTCATGCTGATGTACCGGAGTTTTATTTACCTCCAAAAGAACAGGTGTACACCAATATGGAAGCATTAATCTATCATTTTAAAATTGTGATGGGAGAAGTCGATACCCCTAAGGCTGAAGTTTACCATGCTGTCGAAGGTGCCAATGGAGAATTAGGATTTTACCTGGTGCACGATGGCGGACGTACCCCTTATCGTTTACATTTCAGAAGGCCTTCCTTTGTCAATTACCAAATGTTTGCTCCGATGAGTGCAGGAATGTTGCTTTCGGATGCGATTCTTAATATGAGTAGTCTTAACGTTATTGCAGGAGAATTAGATGCTTAGTATAAAAAATAATGAATATGTTGAATTTTCTTCAACATTGCTAAATCAATTTGCTGAAGTAGTGGGACGTTTTCCGGAAGGGAGACAAAAATCGGCATTGCTTCCTATACTGCATTTAGTACAAGCGGAGTTTGGGTGGTTAAGTCCTGATGCTATGGATAATGTCGCTTATTATTTAAGTATAGAGCCTATCGAAGTTTATGAAGTTGCTTCTTTTTATACGATGTATCTATTGCAACCACAGGGGAAATATGTTTTGGAAATATGCAGAACTGGTCCCTGTTGCCTGGTCGGAGCGGAACGTATTATGAGCCATCTTGAACATAAATTGGGTGTTAAAGAAGGAGAAGTGACGGCCGATGGATTGTTTTCATGGAGAGGAGTCGAGTGTTTAGCAGCCTGTGGCTATGGGCCTGTCTTACAGATCGGACCTGAATACACTTTCTACGAGAACTTAACCGAAGATCGTGTTGATCAATTAATAGATGATTTAAGCTCAAAAACTAAGTAATATGGCGCGTAAACTTTTGTTAACACATATTGATGTTCCAGGGATTCAAACTTTTGATGTTTATCGTCAACATGGCGGATATCGTGCGGTTGAAAAAGCACTTAAAACGATGTCCCCTGATGATGTTGTTGAAGAAGTTAAGAAATCAGGTCTTCGTGGAAGAGGAGGAGCTGGTTTTCCTACTGGGATGAAGTGGAGTTTCTTAGCAAAACCGGAGGGTGTTCCTCGTTATTTAGTGTGTAATGGAGATGAATCTGAACCAGGTACTTTCAAGGATCGTTATTTGATGACACATATTCCTCACGCTTTGTTGGAGGGAATGATCGTCTCTAGCTATGCTTTAGGAGCTAAGACTTCTTATATCTATGTTCGAGGTGAAATGATGCCTCAGATCCGTATTCTTGAACGTGCTATTGAGCAGGCGAAAGCTGCAGGTTTTTTGGGTAAGAATATTTTGGGGTCAGGTTATGATTTAGAGATTTATGTACAGCCGGGAGCTGGAGCTTATATCTGTGGTGAAGAGACTGCCTTATTAGAGTCTTTGGAAGGTAAAAGAGGAAATCCGAGAATAAAGCCCCCTTTTCCCGCTATAGCAGGATTATACGGCTGTCCTACAGTAGTCAATAATGTTGAATCGATTGCCGCTACTGTTCCGATTATTAATGATGGTGGAGAAGAATATGCGAAGATCGGTATAGAGCGGAGTACAGGAACAAAATTAATATCGGCCAGTGGAAATCTATTAAAGCCAGGTGTATATGAGATTGATTTAGGCTTATCTGTAGAAGAATTTATTTATTCAGATGAGTATTGTGGTGGCATCGCAAATGGGAAAAGGTTAAAGGCGGTAGTCCCCGGCGGTTCATCGGTTCCTATTTTACCAACGAATTTAATTTTAAAAACAGCAAATGGCAATAACCGCTTAATGACTTATGAATCATTGGCTGATGGAGGTTTCCAAACAGGAAGTTCCATGGGATCAGGCGGTTTTATTGCTTTCGATGAGGATCAGTGTATTGTGCGCAATACGTGGAATTTTAGTCGTTTTTATCATCACGAGAGTTGTGGACAGTGCTCTCCTTGTAGAGAGGGAACAGGATGGATGGAGAAAGTGTTGCACAAGATCGAGATGGGACATGGCAATTTATCTGATATTGAATTGCTTTGGGATATACAGAGACGTATTGAAGGAAATACGATCTGTCCGTTAGGTGATGCTGCGGCATGGCCAGTGGCTGCGGCCATACGACATTTTAGAGATGAGTTTGAATGGCATATCAATCATCCAGAGGATGCATTGACTCGTAATTTTGGATTGGCGCATTATGCAGATCCTTTAGTACCGATTGTTTCTTAATTAGATTGTGATAAACGCGATACGAAGATGGCAGAAGAGGTAAAATTGAAAGTTATTATAGATGGTATTCCTGTAGAAGTAGCGCCAGGAACAACAATTTTGAATGCAGCACGTGAAATTGGTGGCGATATCGTTCCTCCAGCTATGTGCTATTATTCTAAGTTGGAAGGTACAGGTGGTAAATGCCGTACCTGCTTAGTTAAAGTTTCGAAAGGATCTGAAAAAGATCCACGTCCCATGCCTAAGTTGGTCGCCTCCTGCCGTACGACTGTGATGGATGGAATGGAAGTAGAGAACATCACTTCTCCAGATGTTGTGGAAGCAAGAAAAGCGATTGTGGAGATGTTGCTGATTAATCATCCTCTAGATTGTCCTGTTTGTGATCAGGCTGGCGAATGTAAATTGCAAGATTTAGGTTTTGAGCACGGCTCTGCGCAGACGCGATATGAGTTTGATCGAAGAACATTTGAACGTATTGATATAGGAGATAAAATTCAACTACATATGAATCGATGCATTTTGTGCTATCGATGTGTGTTTGTTGCAGATCAGATTACTGATAGACGCGTGCACGGTATCATTGGTCGCGGAGATCATTCCGAAATCTCAACTTATATTCAAAATGTTGTAGAGAATGATTTTTCAGGAAATGTAATTGACGTTTGTCCTGTGGGGGCTTTAACAGATAAAACATTCCGCTTTAAAAATAGGGTTTGGTTTACAAAACCGGTAGATGCTCATCGCGATTGCCCAACGTGTTCGGGCAAGGTGACTTTATGGTACAAAGGACCTGACGTGATACGTGTCACTGCACGCAAAGATGAGTTTGGAGAGGTAGAAGAATTTATTTGTAATACCTGTCGGTATGATAAAAAAGAAACCATCGACTGGAAGTTAGAGGAACCGACCCCAATTAGTGACCAGTCTGTGATTGCATCTAATCATTATACACGCTTTAATCCACCAGCTGTTATCAAAATAGATCCTGTACTGCAGGAACAAAATTTAGAACAGTTGGCCAGAACAGAAAAATTGAAATAATATGGAGTTGTCATTTGTCATAGAAAAATTCGTCCTTGTTACTTTGGTTTTTGTGATCACGCTTGTGATTGCGATGTACTCAACATTGGCAGAACGTAAGATCGCCGGCTTTATGCAGGATCGTTATGGTCCGGATCGAGCGGGAATATTTGGTTTATTACAACCTTTATGTGATGGTGGTAAGTTTTTCTTTAAAGAGGAAATAATTCCCGCTGGAGCACACAAAGCCTTGTTTATTCTTGGACCCACAATCGCTATTATTACTGCCTGCATTAGTTCTGCGGTGATACCTTGGGGGCAATCGTTAACGATCGGTGATCGCGTTATCTCACTACAGGTTGCTGATGTGAATGTGGGCATTCTTTATATGTTCGGCGTTATTGCACTTGGCGTGTATGGTATTATGTTAGGTGGCTGGGCTTCCAATAATAAGTTTTCGCTTATGGGAGCTGTTAGAGCAGCTTCACAAAGTATCAGTTATGAGATTGCAATGGGGCTTTCGATTATAGCACTTTTGATGGTGACGCAATCGCTATCTTTAAGAGATATCGTAGCCCAACAATCAGGTTTTTTGAATTGGAACATTTGGGCGCAGCCTTTAGGATTTATCATTTTTATGGTTTGTGCTTTTGCTGAGTGTAACCGTGTTCCTTTTGATTTACCAGAATGTGAGACCGAATTGGTCGGAGGTTATCATACTGAGTATTCTTCCATGAAATTGGGGCTGTACATGTTTTCAGAATATATCAATATGTTTGTGTCTTCAGCGTTGATGGCCTCATTATATTTCGGAGGATATAACTTCCCTTTCATGCACGACTTAGGACTGTCTGAAAATTGGATAACGATTATAGGCGTTCTCGCATTTTTCGTCAAAATATTTGCATTTATCTTCTTCTTTATGTGGGTGCGTTGGACTTTGCCAAGATTCCGATACGATCAACTGATGAATTTAGGATGGAAAATGCTGATTCCTTTAGCAATTGCAAATATTGTGTTGACGGGAATAATTACATTGATTAAGGATACATATTTTTCATAGAAAGGAACCGTTATGCAACCATTAAGTAATAGAAAAAAAGTTTTGGCGCAACAACCAATGAATTTTATGGAGCGGATCTATTTTCCAGCTATTATAAAAGGTTTGTCCATTACTCTAAAGCATTTTTTTAAGAAAATACCAACTGTTAAATATCCAGAGGAACAGCGTCCTTATTCTAAGAACTTTCGAGGACAACATTCTTTAAAGCGAGATGAAGAGGGACGTGAAAGATGTACAGCATGTGGTTTATGTGCCCTATCTTGTCCTGCGGAGGCCATTACTATGACTGCTGCCGAGAGAACTAACGAAGAAAAGGATTTGTATCGTGAAGAAAAATATGCCGCCGTGTATGAAATTAATATGTTGCGCTGTATTTTTTGTGGTCTATGTGAAGAGGCGTGCCCTAAAGAAGCCATTTATTTGGATGGTCCACATGTTACTGCCGATTATCTTCGTAAAGATTTTATTTATGGTAAGGATAAATTGGTAGAGCCAAAATTTGATATTACAAAATTGAATAGTTAACCACAAACCTATGACTGTTTTTTATTTAGTTGCTTTCTTATCGATTTTTTTCGCGCTGATGACCATCTTCACGAAAAATCCTGTGCATAGTGTTTTATATCTTGTGATTACGTTTTTCACGTTTACCATTCATTATATTTTACTTAATGCACAATTCCTTGCTGCGGTTAATTTTATCGTCTATATGGGGGCTATTATGGTTCTTTTTCTATTTGTGTTGATGTTACTGAATCTGAATAAAGATACGGAACCCATGAAATCAAATCTTGTAAAAATGATGGGTGTTATTGCAGGTTGTTGTCTTGTTGTTGTTCTTTTGGTGCATTACGAGTTTTTGACATCTCCAATCCATTGGTCGCTAAAGATCCTGATATTGGGCTAGTGAAAAATTTGGGAAAAGTATTATTTAAAGAGTTTTTGCTCCCGTTTGAATTGTCTTCAATTCTTTTGTTAACGGCTATTATTGGAGCAGTATTATTGGGGAAAAAAGAACCAAAAAAATATAATGGAAACAGCAGTTCAACAATTACAAGGTGTTCCTATAAATCATTATCTGATTTTTTGTGGATTGATTTTCGCCATTGGCGTGATCGGAGTATTGATACGTCGTAATGTTATCATTATGATGATGTCAATTGAATTGATGTTAAATGCAGTAAATCTCTTATTAGCGGCATTCTCTGTTCATCATGATGATGCTTCGGGACAGGTTTTTGTATTTTTTATTATGGCTCTGGCAGCAGCCGAAGTCGCGGTGGGTCTAGCTATTATTATTATGGTGTATCGAAATACGAAGTCGATAGACATTGAATCACTACATAAACTTCGTTGGTAATTTAAAGCATTAAAAAAAGAAAGATATTAGCTATGCGTGATTTAATTTGGTTAATTCCTTTATTGCCGTTGATTGGTTTTGTCATCAATGGAATAGGACGACAGGTGCTTTCAAAAAGTTTAGTTGGATTTATCGGTAGTGGTACCGTATTTATTTCGTTTTTATTGAGCTGTACTCTTTTTGTATCAATTTATGAGGCGCGTGCACTTGGTGAAACAGGTAAGATTAGCCAACATATTTTTGATTGGATTAAAATCGGGAATTTGGAAGTCTCACTTTCCTTTTTAGTGGATCCTCTAAGTGCGATTATGTTATTAGTAGTAACAGGAATTGGCTTTTTGATACATATCTATTCGATAAGTTATATGCAACATGATGGAGGATTTGCAAAGTATTTTGCTTATTTAAATCTCTTTATCTTTTTCATGTTGATCTTAGTCATGGGATCCAATTATTTGGTCATGTTTATTGGTTGGGAAGGTGTTGGACTTTGTTCTTATTTACTGATCGGGTTTTGGTATAAAAACAGTGATTATGGTGCCGCGGCTAAGAAAGCATTTGTGATGAATCGTATCGGAGATTTAGGCTTCCTAATTGCGATCTTTTTTATCTTAAATAATTTTGGATCCTTGGAATTTTCCACCGTGTTTGAGTCAGCAAAAGTTTCCCAATAGGAGATGTGACGATCTTAACGATTACGCTATTACTCTTTGTAGCAGCAACCGGTAAATCGGCTCAGATTCCTTTATTTACCTGGTTGCCCGATGCGATGGCTGGTCCAACTCCCGTTTCTGCTTTAATACACGCAGCAACGATGGTCACCGCAGGGATTTACATGATTGCCCGTTCAAATATCTTATTTGTATTATCTCCTTTAACGCTTCAGATCATTGCGATAATCGGCGTTTGTACCGCTCTATTTGCTGCAGCAACTGCGCTGACACAGAACGATATTAAAAAGGTGTTAGCCTATTCTACAGTTTCACAATTGGGTTATATGTTCTTGGGATTAGGAGTTGGTGCATTTACAGGTGCTTTCTTTCATGTTTTAACACATGCCTTTTTTAAGGCTTTACTCTTCTTGGGTGCAGGTTCTGTGATACATGGTATGAGTGATGAGCAAGACATGCGAAAAATGGGCGGTCTTAAAAAGGCTTTACCCATCACGTATATGACCATGCTGATCGGTACCATTGCCATTTCAGGTATACCTCCATTTGCTGGTTTTTTCTCTAAAGATGAGATTTTAGCACATGCTTTTGCTGCTAATCCAGTTTATTGGGTATTGGGGTTTATTGGAGCATTGATGACTTCTTTCTACATGTTTAGGTTGATTTATTTAACTTTCTTTGGTTCTTTTAGGGGTACGGAGGAGCAGAAACATCATCTTCATGAATCGCCTAAATCCATGACTTTACCATTAATCGTGTTGGCTGTGCTGTCTATCTTTGGTGGTACGCTTAATCTTCCTGAGGCATTGGGAGGTCAGGCTTGGCTCGCAACATTTTTGTCTCCTGTATTTGCTGATGGAGCAAGTTTGCAACACATGCATACAATAACCCACAGTACTGAATATATGTTAATGGGAGTTTCTGTAGTAGGAGTTTTGGTTATGGCATTTGTTGCCTATAACAAATATGTGAAACAAGGATCGGTTCCTGAGCATGATCAGGTGAGCAGAACAGGCCTTGCAAAACTTTCTTACCATAAGTTTTATGTGGATGAGATT
The DNA here is from genome assembly GCF_001006065.1 of Sphingobacterium sp. IITKGP-BTPF85. Lineage (NCBI taxonomy): Bacteria > Pseudomonadati > Bacteroidota > Sphingobacteriia > Sphingobacteriales > Sphingobacteriaceae > Sphingobacterium > Sphingobacterium sp. IITKGP-BTPF85. The sequence goes on along the minus strand of NZ_ASZT02000032.1, from coordinate 6,270 downwards.
TATGAATTATTAATTATAAAACCGATTAATTGGCTTTCCGTATTTCTAGCAAGAATAGTTGATAGCTTAGGGATAGACGGTTTAGTCAATGGAATTGGTAAATCGTCCTTTATGACTGGAAAAGGAGTTCGCCTTTTACAAAGTGGAAATGTGGGTTTCTATCTTTTACTGATGGTCGTTGGAGCGATAGCCATCTTTTTATACGGTTTATTGAGTTTTTAACATTGTAATAGCTATTTGATCATCAATGGATAACCTATTTTTACTTATTCTAACTCCTATTATCGGTGCTATTTTTTTGTCCTTTGTATGTGAACATACATTAGCGAAAAGAGGGGCACTGGTATTGTCTTTGATTACGCTGGGTCTGACTATTCCTTTTATCTGTCAATTCAATCCTGAAGGCGACTTTAATTATGAACAGTCTTATCCTTGGATAACTGCTTTTGGTGTTAACTTCCATATTGGGGTTGATGGTATTAGCTTGCCTTTGTTAGCACTGACTAATTTTTTAGTCCCACTCATTGTTCTGACCACTTTTAAGAAAGTCTTTAAAGGCAATTTCTATGCTTTAATGTTTTTCATGCAAAGTGGTTTGATGTTGGTTTTTTCAGCTATGGATGCTTTCACATTTTATGTGGGCTGGGAGGTTGCCTTGATTCCGATCTATTTTATTTGTGCTCTTTGGGGAGACGGGGACCGTATCCGGGTCAATTTGAAATTTTTTATCTATACATTCTTTGGCAGTTTATTGATGCTTGTAGCAATTTTATATCTACATCAGCAAGTCGCGACCAATGACTTTGAATGGCATTCATTTGTTTCCTTAGATTTAGATGCATCTACACAACGGTGGATATTTTGGGCTTTCTTTATTGCTTTTGCAATAAATTCCAATTTTTCCTTTCCATACATGGCAGCCGGGAACTTATACTCATGCTCCTGCGGCGGGAACGATGCTCTTAGCCGGAATTATGTTAAAAATGGGTATTTATGGTCTGATGCGCTGGCTTTTACCTGTTGTACCTGAAGCGGTTGCTATTTACGGTCAGCTGGCAATGATTTTATGTGTTTTTGCAGTTGTGTACGCATCTATTATTGCGATACAACAGCAAGATTCGAAACGACTTATTGCTTATTCTTCTATTGCTCACGTTGGATTAATTAGTGCTGGGGTATTTACTTGGAATGTGACCGGAATGAGTGGTGCCATGATCCAAATGATCAACCACGGAGTTTCTGTCGTCGGATTATTTTTTGTGCTTGATATTATTCAGGATCGTACCGGATCAAGAGATTTGCGAGACTTAGGCGGCATAGCCAAGAAAGCGCCTCGCTTAGCGATCGTATTTTTAATTATTATCATGGGCGCGATTGGTTTACCACTGACAAATGGTTTTATTGGAGAGTTTTTGCTTTTGAAAGGGATTTATGAATATGGCGTTTGGTTCGCTGTTTTTGGTGGCTTAACACTTATTCTTGGTGCTGTTTACATGCTTCGTTTGTATCAAAGAACAATGCTTGGCACGACCTCCGAACGAACAGCGTATTTTGTTGATATTTCGGGTGTCGAATTGTATACTTTGATTATCATTTCAGCAGTGATTATTTATTTAGGAATTTTTCCAAACAGCTTATTGCATATTTCTTCAGCGTCTGTATCCGTTTTGGCTACGTTCCTGGGGAGATAATTTTAGACTTAAACTTTACGAATAATAGATTCGATTATGGGGGCGATTATTACATTATCAATATTAGCATTATTGGTACTTTACTTAGGATTATTTAAAGCAAATAAATCATTATTACCAGTAGGTTTAGTGGGCTTGCTTGTTGTTAGTGGACTATTAATTAAAGATTGGAAAATAAATGCGTCTCCATTATACAATGGGATGATCTTATTTGATCACTATGCTATTGCTTTTTCAATATTATGTACTTTCGTGACAATATTGATTTTCATACTTTCTAAAGGATATTTTACGTCTTCAAGCGATCATGTGGCTGAATATTATACTTTATTGTTGTTCTCATTACTTGGGGCTGTTCTTGTTAGTAGTTATCACAATTTAGCCTTATTATTTCTAGGAATAGAGATCATGTCTGTTGCGCTTTACATCTTGGTCGGAATACGTAAGAAAGATCCAGCTTCCAATGAAGCCGCGATCAAATATTTTATCATGGGGGCTTTCTCTACGGGGTTTTTACTATTTGGAATAACCCTCTTGTATGGCGCATCCGGATCTTTTGATCTGATGATGATTAGAGACTATGTAACGATGCATCCAGGTGCGATATCACCTTTATTTTACGGAGGAGTGTTGTTGATGATCATTGGTCTGACTTTTAAGTTGGTGCCGCTCCCTTTCATTTCTGGACGGCAGACGTATATGATGGGGCACCGATCTTAATTACGAGCTTTATGAGCACAGTGGTTAAAGTAGCATCCTTCGCGGGCCTATTAAGATTATTTACCTTTTCGCTTTTGCCACTGCAAGATTTTTGGACACCTATATTTTTAGGAATTGTCGTGCTTACATTATTTATTGGTAATCTTTCAGCTTTAATGCAATCCTCATTTAAGAGGATGTTAGCTTACTCAAGTATTTCACATGCAGGTTATATGCTTTTTGCTGTGATTGGTATTGGAGCTAGCTCTGCGAATTCAATTTTTGTTTATGGAGCTTCTTATTCTTTAGCTACTGTTACTGCCTTTGCGGCTTTGATTTTAGTAAAACGGGCTGTTGGGTCTGATCATTTCGAATCATTCAATGGATTGGCGAAAAAGAATCCTTATTTAGCAGCAATCCTCACTATTGCCATGCTGTCTTTAGCGGGTATTCCGTTAACAGCAGGTTTTATTGGTAAGTTTATGATGTTCAGTTCAGTAATGGCACAGTACCATATTTTGCTTTTGCTCATTGCGGTTTTAAATGCAGCTATCGCGGTGTATTATTATTTAAAAGTGGTTGTATCGATGTATTTCAGGACTGCAGAGGGAAAAAGTATTCCAATAAATTCCAATTACATTATTCTATTTATTGTGACTACTTTTTTAACGATTTTAATCGGAGTCTATCCGAATTGCTTTATAGAGTTAATTTAAAGGGAGGTTAATTAATATACTTAATGCATAGTTTGTAAAAGCTATGCATTTTTTATTTTGATTTCATGCCTTATAATTTAAAGACAAATTGTATATTGTCAGTAGGAATAAGTAATTGCTGATATTCATGAAGTTTTTAATACCGATTATAACTACAATAAAAAGACTTTTTATTATTGCTGTTGTGCTGGGTATTTTAACAAGCCTAGGATTTGCACAGCGAAATGTTAAAGGTCGTGTCATTGACGGTAAAACTGGAAAAGGAATTCCTTTAGCTAGTATCTCCTGGAGTGGTCATAGTGGAGGCACTTCGGCAGATACACTTGGTAATTTCAATATTGTCCTCCGGAATGAATATGACCAGATTGCCTTTCGGGCGGTCGGTTATGAGATTAAATTAATTGATCTTAATGCGGTTCAAGATTCGGTATTAAATGTATTACTTTGGCAAAGACAATAAAATTGGAGAGGTGGTTGTCAATGCCAAAGGTCGTAAGTATAAAGATCCTGCCTTAGCACTAATTGAAAATGTCATTTCTCATAAGGATGAAAATCATATCTCTAGATTAAATCATATTCAATATGAGGAATATGAAAAATCACAATTTGGTACGGTAGATTTTAAAGTAAAGCCAGGAAGATTGCCAGGTAAATTAAGATTTTTGTTTGAAAATAAAGATACAGTTAGTATACCTGGTAGTTCTATTTTACCTTTTTTCTTAGAAGAAAGTGTCTCGGAAGTCTATTCTACATTTAAACCTTCGCGGAAGAAAAAAATTATTACTGGACATAAGGTTACAGAATTAAACAAGCGTTATATCAATAATGCCAATATCCAAAGTTATTTTCAAGATCAATTTCGAAATATTGATCTCTACGAGAATAATATCCAGCTGATAAGTAAAGCCTTTTTAAGTCCGATAGCCGGTAATGCTCCTTCTTATTATAAGTATACAATTAGGGATACGTTAGTTAAAGATGGTGTACGCTATATCGAATTACATTTTGAAGCAAAATCAAAGATGGACGTGTTGTTTAAGGGATCAATATGGGTCTCCGATGATGACCGTTATGCCGTTTATTACGCAGAAATGGAACTTGGTGAAGAGGCCAATATTAATTGGGTCAATGGAATTAATATAGGTCTTGAGTTTGAAAAGCATCCTGCAGGACAAATGTTGCCAAAACGCGCTAACCTACAGATCTTATTCGGTACAGATAAGGGGAATGCCCTGTACGGGAAAAAGGAGACTTATTTCTCAAAATATAAAGATGAAGCGATAAATGATGAGCTATTTAAAGGCATTCCGATTGAGAAGCGCTATCTGGAACAAAAAGATTCTGTACAATGGGATCGGGTGAGAGTAGTGCCGCTTACAGAAACTGAAGCTAAGACTTACGTCAATATTGATTCTCTTTCAGAAATGAAATCGATTAATCGATTAATCTCAATTGGATATTTTTTAGTAAGAAGTTATTATAATGTTGGAAAATTTGAGTTTGGTCCTTTAGAATATACCTACAGTTTTAATGAAATAGAAGGAAGTAGAATTCGATTAGGGGGTAGAACAACGGAATTGCTTTCGAATAAATTCTTTTTTGAGGGTTATGTTGCCTATGGTACACGAGATCAGGAATTTAAATATTACCTCAATGTAGCGCAGTCTTTAAATGGAAAATCTATCGTACAGTTTCCTGCCCATTATCTATCGGCAACGATTCAACATGATGTTATGGAACCTGGTCGAGGTTTAAGTTATCTGAAAGGCGATGGTTTTTTTCAGTCCTTTCGAAAGAATAAACCAACTAAATGGTTATGGAATGATATCTACCGTCTTGAGCATTTAATTGAATTTGGAAATCATTTTAGTGTGAGTACCATGTTGACAAGACATGAAAGACAGGCCGCTGGGACCTTGTCTTTTGTGACAGGAAACGCTTCGCCAGATACGATTGCAGCGATCAACACAAATGATATACAGATCAAGTTACGTTGGGCACCTGGAGAACAGTTTTATTATAGAAATTTAGAGCGAACGCAGATCAGGAATAAATTTCCGATTCTGACTTTGCAATATAACAAAGGACTAGATGGTTTCTGGAATGCAAATCAACGTTATGATGCTTTGAGGTTTAAGATCTTTAAAAAGATATTTATGTCTCCTGCAGGAACAGCTGATATCGAATTTAGTGCTGGTAAGATATGGGGCACGGTCTATTATCCACTATTAGAGATGCCAGATATTCAAACGGATAAATCGGGTCCTTTGCAAAATTTGATTTGATATCAAATATGGAATTTGTTGCAGATCGTTTTGTAAAGCTTGCTTATTATCACCATTGGGATGGCTACATATTCAACAGGATACCTTTATTGCAACGTTTAAAGTGGCGCGAAGTAACAGGTTTCAAGTTTTACTATGGACAAATCAGTGATCGAAATAATCCGGAATTTAATGAAAATCAGATTCAGTTTGACCGTGATGACGATGGTCTTGTTAAAACGCGGGTTATGGGCAATCAACCTTACATGGAAGGAATAGTAGGCATTGACAATATTTTTAAAATTTTTCGAGTTGAATATAAAAGAAGATTAACGTATTTAAATTATCCAAATGTATCCCGTGATACCTATGGTGTATCACTTCATTTAAATTTTTAGAAATTATGGAATATCAACATCTCTTATATCAAGTGGATAAGCATATTGCTTATATTACAATCAACAGAGCATCAGCGTTGAATGCTTTGAACCAACAAACATTGAGAGAGCTAGAAGCAACGCTTGTCGAAGCAAAGAAGGATCATGATGTCAAAGGAATTATTATTACAGGCGCAGGTGAAAAAGCATTTGTAGCAGGAGCTGATATTAAAGAATTTATAGATTTAAGTGAGGCCGAAGCGAAACTTCTATCACAAAAGGGGCATTATATTTTTACGGAATTGATCGAACAATCACCGAAACCTGTCATCGCCGCAATAAATGGATTTGCGCTAGGCGGTGGTTTAGAATTAGCGCTTGCCTGTCATATGCGCTTTGCTTCAGCAAACGCAAAATTGGGTCTTCCAGAAGTTTCTTTAGGTCTTCTTCCAGGTTATGGCGGCACACAACGATTGACGCAATTGGTAGGACGTGGACGTGCATTACAGATGATCCTGACAGC